>LKNA01000113.1 GCA_001564065.1 Chitinophagaceae bacterium T5-Br10_B2g13 | reverse complement strand
CGAATGACAATAACGCAAGACGTTCACTTTCTATATAACTTGTTTCCTGAAGCCAAAGATAACGATCAACAACTGATGGATGCCGTCAAGAGATTCTATTCGGTTGGCCCATTTGAACCAAAGGTAGAACGGCAGGATGATCAGGTTCACATTACACTGGATGTTGATCGAATTGAGGCTGATAATGATAAATATGGAAGGTTGGTGTCGCTTGCTGAAAACGAAAAGTTTGATAAAGCCATTGAACTGGCTGATGAGCTTATTGAAAACGCTCCAAATATCAGTGAATATCATCGGGTACGTGGACAAGCTTACTCCGAAAAAGGAGACCAGGAAGAAGCTATCAATTCTTTGATTGATGCCCTGAAGTGGAATCCCAAGAACGAATGGGCACTGCTTATGATCGGTAACATCTATGCTCGTTTCAAAAAAGATATGGAAACAGCTCTGAAGTATTTTGACAAGGTGTTAGAAGTGAAACCTGACGATTATCACGCTTTAAACAATATCGGAGTTCAGCTCTTTGAAGCTGGCCGTAAGGACGAAGCACTAGAATACCTGCACAAAGCACTGGAAGCTAATCCTAAGTACCCAAACACCTTGTTTGCCTTTGCTATGATTGCCTACCGGGAGAATGATTATTCCAAGGCGTTTGAGTACAGCACCAAATCACTTCGCAACCAGACTAAGAATGACGAGTTATACGACAACGCCGTTAAGATGGCACTCTCCAGCGCAAAGGAATTAACCGGAGAGATTGATGGACTTGGTATCGCTGAAGAATACATGCAATCACTGTTTGATCGCTTTGATGTGGACATTAAGATGGAAGCAGATCCTGAAATTCCTACGGCTGCGACTATGCAATATGCAGAGGTCTATCAGCGAAACCATCACCTGATTAAGTATAAGCCCAATCATCCGGCAGTGGCTCATTTGGTGGTGCACGAACTCATGCACCTGGAACTTCGGGAACAAGCCAGAGCGGAGAATGTAAACAAACTGTTTACTACGACCGATTCTACTAAAGCTTCTTTCCGGCTGACATTCAAGAAAGATGCCGAACGACTAAAAAAGAAAGGGGTACCTGAATCCAATGTCCGGGGTTTTATGGATTCAATGGCCGATGGTTTGAACCGACAAGTATTCAACACACCGATTGATGTATTTATTGAAGATCGAATCTATAACCGTTTTGAAGAGCTGCGACCTTTCCAGTTGCTATCGCTTCATGCCAACACAATGGAAGGAGCTAATTCGAATACCCGACCGGATATCATTAAGAATGCTCCCAATAAAGTTATTTCAGCCTCTACAACCTACGGGCTGGTTCATGCTTTACAGCTGAAGGATTTGTTTGGTGTTGATCTTACCCATGAATTCAAACCGAAACAGCGAGAAGTTGAAACGGCCAGTAAATTCTACGAAGAATACCTGGAGCACAAGGATGATAAGGAAGCTGGCATCGAATACGACCTTATTCAGTTTTGGGCAGAAGACCTAAGCCTTGATCGGTATTTCAATCTCATTGAGGAGAAGAATCAAAATAATTCAGCTGATTCCATACTGGACAAAATAGAAAGTGACCCTTACGGATTGGATGAAGATGATCCCTCCAAAGACCGGAAAATGAAAACCTTCATGGAGAAACATGGCGGGGATGATTTAAACATGGCAGTAGCTATGTATATGGTGGGTGCTCTCCAGTACTTTGATGGCATGGATAAGGCCAAAATCAAAGAGATTGCCTTTGATATCGCCAAAGTAGGTACTGCCGGAATTGATCCTAAAAAAGATGGGTATCGAATTCCGAGTATCCCAGATAGTAATTTTTCAGGCTATCAGACCTTGGCTTATTTTTATGTGAGCTGGGCATTGGCTGTTCCTGAAATGGTTCCGAGCCTTGGGTTGTCTTTTGAGAATGAATACTCTCTTGCTAAGAATTATTACAATCAATAAAAACTTCGATAAATAAATACTAAAATGGAATCACTTGAGGATCTAATTGTAAGAATCAAACATTATCGACAAGATGGAATTCCAAATCTTCACAAGATTGTGTTTGGAGTAACGCCAGCTGTCGAACTTGGAATAGAAAACCTTGCTGCTAAAATTGAAGAAATTGATACTAGAGGTAGTACCCCAATCGAGTCACTTCATATAATAAATCAATTTCTTATTAGTGATGATGAAATAGCATTGTCTGAAAAAGTTGAGAAAATTTTACCATTAGCTGAAGAGCTTAATGATGCTGTGAATAAGGCAAGAAGTTTAAGTACTGTTGAGCATATGTTTGCCAAACTTGGAGAACCAATAAAACCATTTTTAACCGAGAGAAGAGAAATAGTTCAGAAAGCTGACGATTATTTAGATGATGCTGAATTGTTTGTTAATTCACTTATAGAACTAAGTGACCAGATTAAATAAACCTCACAGAGTTTAAATTTCAATCACATAAAAATTCAAGACTACTTCTAATTAACGCAAAACAATAGCCTCACTTTCCGGATCATATTTATAATCCACAATATCTCCGGTGATGATTAATTTTATCGCGTTTTCGATTACATCTAAAGGGGCAATAAACCATTCTCTTGGGGTGTGACGTCGGCCTTTGTCATCAAAAACATCTACTTCAAGACAGGAGCTTCCAAAGAAGTTATGAATGAGCTGTTCAAACTTTTGTGGATTCATATTATAGCATTTCCAACCGGCGACATATTCTACTGGAGCCATCAAGTAGGTTGGTTCTTTATCAGCATTTTTTAAGCGATCATGAATCTCATTTTTAGAGTAGCCGATTTTATAAAGGTTATCAACTGATGCTATATGTTCATCAGTGCTTTTTGACTTGAGTACATATATATATCCAGCTTCTTCATCATCTTGAGTAACATTAGAAAAATTCTCAAGGAAATTTTCATTTACCTCCTGAAAATTCTTTGTCACAGCCTTACCGTTTTGAAGTAATTGTTTATAGAGAGAGCGGTAGAGCATATTTGACACAGTTCCATTCTCAAATATTACTCTTGTTCGTCCATCTTTACGTACACGCGCACCGCTATCAAATTCCTGGACTTCTGTCTCAAAATCTACTTTCTCCAAATAGAGAAGGATACCATTATGAACATAAAATTCTCCAGGTCTAAGGTTATCCTGTTTGAATTTTGCCTGCTTTCTTTTTCCTTCTGATAGTTCCTTTTGAATCTTCTTAAAAAGCGGCTCATATTCCTCGAAGTTTTTGCATGGTTTTCGTCTGGCCACAAAATCTGCACTGGCTCTCTGATCTTCTTTTGGAACGTGTTTAAAATCAAATAATCCTTCATCCTCACCGCTAATTAGGTCCAAATCTTCGTCTTCAAGGATGTCATCTAAAGATTCCGGCTTCTTAGTAGCCATATATTTCTCAGACTCTGGTTCGTTGACTTCAACATTAGGTAGTAAGTCAACTTTGTCATGTTCCTTCAATTGAGCTGCTTTCTTTGGATCTTCCCGGATACCTTTTAAACGAAAGTAAAGCTTCGATTCTGATATGTTGGATGTGTTAGCTTTAGGCTCCCTATTATTCTTTCGTACAAATTCTTCAATTTCTTTAAAAGAGTCGATCAACCGTTCATCTGATGTTCTTGATGAGGATTCCTTTTTCTTTTCCTCAATCAAGTGGAAATCATCATCATTAAAAATCTCATCCAGCGAATTGTACTTTTCTTTGTCAGGCATTTCGCTTTCTCTTTTGGTCATTAATAAAAATGATCGCTTCGGCCATTCGTTTTTCTAAAGGATCATTTGAATTAAGCTCGGGCTTTTTGCCATAGGTGTTTATAAACTCTTTGATCTTGGGATAGAGTATGAGTACTTCTTCCTCTGTCATGCTGATTCTGGTAGCTTCGATGGTTTCCTGAATAACCTTCAGCACTTTAGTGGTAACGGACTTTGAAAGCACTTCAAAAGCTTTTTGGAACGGATTTATCGTATCAATTAGATCAATGTGAATATCTTCAATGTTGACAAATCTACCTGCCATGCGAACAAATCGCTGATCTCCGGTTTCTTTTACCTCTCCATTCTTAATTACGGAATCAAGTACTACGTGCTGCCTTACTTCTTCAACTTCGTTATCATCCAATTCAGGATATTTAACCCGGATAATTTTCGGAATCATCACCTTATTAATGACTTCCGGATCTACATTTCCGGGCATAGCCTTCACCATTTGATCATCCTGCAAAATTGCGGCTTTTAAATCATTTAAATCTGTATCAAGTATATCCTTCACTCTTTGAGAAGAAGGTTCCTTTAAACCTCTGACTATAATTTCTCCAGGTCCGGATTCATCGTCATCAGATTTTTTAGTCTTGAACTTCCAGTTTGGAGCTAGCACCTGTTCCATCAGTAAAGAAGCTGTAATTGCTTTAAGCATGTTATTTACCGAAACCTTTACTTCTTCATCAGCAGCGTCCGGTTGTGCAATTAGGTTGGTAAACTGAGCATGGGTTTTATTTTCACTATCCCTTGTGGCCCGACCGATGATTTGAATAATTTCTGTGAGTGATCCTCTGTATCCAACCGTTAACGCATGTTGGCAGTAAGGCCAGTCAAAACCTTCTTTAGCCATTCCAAGAGCAATTATGAGATCCATATCGTCAACATCATTCATACTCCTGAGATATTCAACGATTCTATCTCGGTCTTTAGAAGTGTCTTCCACCAAATCAGCTACTTTAATCACCTTCCCATCTTTATGGCGTTTTACGTGTATAACTCCTGTTTCAGAATCTTGTTTAACGACCTCGCCAATCGTATCGAGAATGGTGTTTACTTCGTTGTATTTTTCTTTAGTTGATTCTCCTGAATTTACGTTTGGGATATGCAGGATGGTCTTCTTATCGGTGTCTAAAACTTCAGAAATGGCAGTTGTGTACTTACCTTGATAAAAATGATAACCGATGCCTAACGACTTCAGATGTGTATATCCATTAAGCTGCTCATAATAGGTGTAAGATACTTTGGTGAATTTTGCTTCATACTTGGGCAAAAGTACCGGAACACTATCACCACGAAAATATGATCCTGTCATTGCAATAATATGTGCAGAGGACTTTTCCATGATGTCTCTTAGTATTTCACCAAGCCGATTATCGACATCTGCCGAAACGTGATGAAATTCATCTATGGCAAGTAAAGTATCATCAAATACTTTTTCGTCCAGTCCTTCACAAGCAAATCGTAATGTAGCATGGGTACAGATAAGTACCTCTTCGTTAGATTCCATGAAATTATTAAATGCCTTCACCTTGCTTTGTTCACTACCTGGAGTACAAAGATTATATTCGTCTTTTGGCTCCCAGTTTGCAAAGAAACCATGAGATTTCAGATTTGTTTTTGCGAACGAACTTCCAATTGACCGTTCAGGAACGGCTACTATAACTTTCTTTATTCCCTGGTATTTCAGCTTATCCAACCCGAGGAACATGAGAGCTCTGGACTTACCAGAAGCGGGCGGGGCTTTTAATAGCAAGTATTGTGCATCCCTTGCTTCATAAGCGCGAGCCTGCATCTCTCGCATGCCCATATCATTGGTTTTGGTACTGTTTCCAGTTTGGCTATATGTTACATCTACAATATTGGGCATGTGATTAAATTAATTTTGTTTCTCAAATAGAGTGTCTTTTTCCTTTTCAGTCTGAACCTTCTCTTCATAAAGCTTAAATAAATACTCCAGTCTTTGCTCATCACTTTCAAAAGATCGACTACGGAAACATTTTTCTATAACTTCATCATTTGCTATATGAGCTTCTTTAAGATCTGTGGGCATTTTTTCCGGATCGTACAATTCAGCAAGAGTTTTATCTGTATGTTTCTCACGTTCTTCCAATATCCGAAAAACACATTGGTTGATTTCTTGTTTTCTTCGTGATGATATTAATGGGAAAGGGAAAGTATTATAACAAAGAGAGTTAGAGTACCTGATATCCATTTTTAATCTACCACCAACAGCTTTTGTCCAAATCATATGAATCTTTGAAGAAATGAAACCAAATATATATGGTTCAGGATCATATACAACTTGTGCTGCATCTGTAACGATTACATCACTTGGTACTATCCCTGCTACCAAATAATCTCTTCTAATGGTAGTGGTTCGTGGTAGAATCAATAAAGATTCTTTTGCTTCATGCACATATCTAAACCTATATGGTATATCAATCAGGGATTTAGCAACCTGACCACCTTGTTTTCTATATTGAAGAACTTTATCAATTCTTTCTCTTACTTCTTTAATTTCCATTGCCTCATCAAGTACAGATTCATTTAACCACAAACACCACCTACCTTCATTTGTTAAAAAGTCATGAGCTCCATATAAAGGTCTAATAAATTTTTCAATCCTTTTATCATTACTAACCAGCCTTTCTTTCTCAGCTGTCTCGAAAATTAAATTTCCACCTTCTATGGCTTGGTTACCATACACTAGAGGTGGAATATCATTACTTGGTTTACTTTTTTTATGTACAATGATGTTACTGTTTTCAGTTAAATACGGTGAGATATTTTTAACTTTTTTGGATAAACCATCTGAGTATAAGAGCTTTTTATCAGTTGATGTTTTTCTCAGACCAACAATTACAACATAAACTGCCGCATTCTTTTTTGCGTTGTTATCCCACAAAAATGAACGGTGGGCAAAATCGATTTCATTATCTTTCTCAAAAATGTGCGGCCATAAAAGTGAGACTTGTTCACCTTGGCAAATAGAGTTTGTTGATACAAAGGCACTTTTAGAATTGTCATAATTATATTCAGCAGCTTTTAAAAACCAAGCACTAACATAATCAAGGCTGTTTACTCCTTTGATATTTCCAAATACTAATTTCAAGTCTTTTTTATGAGATGCTTTTTGATTTCTAGCTCCCAGATAGGGGGGGTTACCCAAAATATACACTTCTTCATTTCTAGAAGGTTTGCAAACGCTCTCCCAATCTATTCGACAAGCATTATCACGTACAATTTTACCAGCCTCTTTAAGTGGTAGAGTCGGGTTCATTCTGCCAAACTCTTCAAAAAACTCCATGTTTATTTGGTGTTCTGCTAGCCATAAAGACAACTGAGCTATTTCATGTGCAAAATCATCTAATTCAATACCGTAAAATTGAGTTAACTGAACCCGAGAAAACAACTCTACTTCATATGAAGCAGCTAAGTCCATTTGAGTTTCGGGAATAATGGAAAGCTGTTCCTCCTTTGCTTTAAATCCAGAGGCAATTTTCTTCAATTCAATTAGCCGGCGAATGATTTTCATCTCCAATCGCCGAAGTTCTTTATACGCAATAATCAAAAAATTACCAGAGCCACATGCGGGATCAAATACCTTAATCTTAGATATACGCTCGAGCAAACGTATTAGCTTACGAGGTTCATTACTTCCTTTCTCGTATTCTTCATATAAATCATCCAGAAACAGAGGTTTTATCACTTTCATGATATTTGGAACAGAGGTATAGTGCATTCCCAATCCACCTCTGTGTTCGGGCGTTATAACCGCCTGCATCATAGAGCCAAAAATATCGGGGTTAATAGCCGACCAGTCTAACTCTCCACTATTAATAATGGCTTGTCGAGAACGCCGAGTGAACTTAGGAGATTGGATCTTATCTTTAAAAAGACCACCGTTTACATAAGGGAAGTCATTAAGGTAAGCCGGAATGTCCCCTCTATCTGATTTCTTAGTGTTGAGTACTTCAAAAAGTTTGTCCAGGTATTCATTGAGGTCACTGCCATCTTCTTGAGTATGTGACGCGAGAGCATTAGTGAATTGTCCATCTAAAAATATTTTAGTGTCCTCTGCAAAGAAACAAAATAGGAGACGAGATAAGAACACGTTTAGTCCGTGAATGAAATCGGGATCATCATCCGGATTATCCTTTTTAATCTCATCAAACAGCTTAGCCATCTTTTCCGCTGCTTTAACATCAGCCGGATTTTCATTCTGGTGATCAGTTTTTTCCATTCCAGCCCAAGGCAAAAAGAAATCATAATGTTTAGGCAAATCCTCCATTGGGACATCAAGATTCTCTTTAGTCTTTACATCCCTGGCCAGTAGGGTCTTAAAATCCGTAACTACAATAAATCGCTGCTCATGTTTCACCTGATCAGCCAATTTCATCAATTTTGCATGTAAATCTTCTTCGTGCTCTATCTTATAATAAACCCGCTTTTTCCATGAAACCACGTCATCGTCAGCTTCATCGGAGAGGTCATAGCTTCCTTTTTTAAGGCGAGTAATCGAAGCTTTTGGAAGCCCGTAGGCCAAGAGTAGTTCATAAATAAATTCTTCTTCAGAGTAATCCTCGATTAATTCTTTGAGGTTTTCTTCAATCTGAGCAATGTTCATATAGGTCTTTTAGGTATGCCAAGCATTAATAAGTAAAGATCGAATAATAATATTGTTTATAGCCCCATTCAATTATTACGGTAAATAACTGCAAAACATATATTAAGGTGGTTCGACTGTACCTAACAGTCACAAAAGGTCAATACCAGGCCTGGAGCAGCGGTAGGTAACCTAAGCTCCAAGAGCCGGAATGGGATTGTCAAACGGATTTTTTAAAACTACTTTCTATACAGAAGCTAGTGACCACCACTTGATGTACAGCCGGAAGCAGAATTGGGGCTCAGCACTCAGAAACAAAAAAGCCCGATTAAGGGCGCGAAAAGTTGGCGGAGCAAGGCGCGGGCTTGTTTATAGTCTTATATTTCACTGTTTACTTAAAAAAACCCTTCCCTTCCATAATCACTGCTACTTGTAAATAGGGTAATTTTGAATCCCTCTAATTCTGCATTCGGCAGTTTATTGTCAAATATTATGACTTGTTTATCTTTAAAAGTGGAGTCTATTTCTGTAAGTATTAAATCCACCTTAACCTCTTCTTTCTTGTTCTTTGTGATTTCTTCTCTGTAGTTACCTATCGCTGTGTCGAAAACATTGAAACCAAAATATGGGAGATTTTTCTCTGTACAATGTTCAAGTAATGTTAGTAGAAAATTAGTATTTAAAATGGCTCGATAACCTTTTCCAAAGTCAGATCTTTTGCTTCCATTGATTAAAACATCATAGTTGTCATAGTCGAAACCAATTTCAGGTTCAGAAAAGATTTCCCAGTTAATAAGCCTTTGAGTAAACTTATCTAGAAAAGTTTTTAAGTTTTCTTCAAATAACTCTTCATCAAATTTTAAGATCTCACTTTCAAACTCTCCAATCGTCTTTTTTAAATTCTCTAGCTCTTTTTGATAAGTAGATATGTAGTCATCATATTTCTTTTTTTCTCTTTCTAATGACTTAACCTTCGTAAATTCATTTAACATTGACTTTGAGTCTTCTAACTTAGGAATGAAATCAATGTTCAATTGTTGTTCAAAATTCGAGACAGATTTTTCTAGCTCTACTAATTCTTCTTTTGATTTGGTTAACTGTGTTTTTAAGCTTTCAATTGTACTCTCCAAATCTGATCTATGTCTATATACTCTCTTTAGTTCTGATTTTATGGCCTTGATGAATTCATCATGATCTAGGTTAACGTTACAAACCTTTTGATATTCATGCTCTTCTATAGGCCTTTCACACATAGGGCATGCAACGGTTTCTAAGTTGGAAAGATAATATTCCCCATCTAAAATAAACTTGAGCCTTTGTTCATCCGCTTCATACTGTTCTTTTAGCAAGTCAAAACGCTCTTCTAATTGCTTAGATGAAAAGATTTCCTTACTGAGTTTTTCTATTTGTTCATTTTTTTCATTTATCTTTTTTTGAATATCATTGGCACCGGCAATTTGTTTGTGGATCTTATCTTTAATGTGTTCTGACCCCTCTTCAAAAAGCGGAGCCATAGAGATGTTTTCAAGTTCTTCTTGTACGTCCTTTGACTTTTCCCTATTTATTTCGATGCGATTATTATAGTCCGTGAGTTTTTCCTTGCTCCTCTTTAATTCCTTTTTAGACTTAATAGCTTCTTCTTTGTTATAAAAGAATCCATTAGTCAAAAACATTTTAAATGCATTCTTGCCGTATGTAATATTAACATATTTGCCGTCAGTAGAAGGAGAAGTATCTTTAATTATTTCATTTTCATCCAACATATATAGATGTTGGACCCCTCTAGGAGTTACATTTTTTAGTTGGGATTGATCATTTCTGATAACCAATCTCTCGTTAATCCCAGATAACTCTAATAATAAATTTGATAAAGTATAGCTATTCCTTTTATATGAGGCATTCAACTCTTTTTCTTCATCAAATAGTTTTGAACCTGCTACATTTGAGTGGACACGGAGTTAAGGTATATTGCGGTGTTCAAATACATACATAAAGAATGAGTACAAAGAAAACACGTAAACGCTATAGTAAAGAGTTCAAGCTGGATGTGAT
>LKNA01000039.1 GCA_001564065.1 Chitinophagaceae bacterium T5-Br10_B2g13 | reverse complement strand
CACGCCCGATGATGTATGCGATGACCCATTTTGAAATATCATCGATATACATGCCGTGTGCTTTTCCGAATCGCGGAGGGATGCTAATATCTCCATGAACGGCGCGTATGTTTTCTTCTATTTCCTGCTCGAAGAATGCTGTCAGGTTGTGCAGGTTTTGATCATAACCCGGTATCTCTTCCTCAAGCCATACACCCTGAAAAATGAAGAGCGGAGAGTTGGGATTGGCCTCGTTAAATCGTTTTAGTTCTTCATAAAAACGTGGGTAGTGCAATGTATACAAACGAATGGTGTTGAAGCCGGCGTCGCGAATCAGCTGAAACCAACGTGCGTAGTCATTCCCTGTAGCGGCTAACTGACCGGGAAATGTACCGGGAACGGCAACCCCGAGATTTACTCCTTTTATAAAGAGAGGACTGTACCCCTCTCCGTTCCACACGGTGATATGTGTTTCATCTACGGAAAAAGGAAATGTTTGATGATCAGGTGAGCTTTGACCGAGAGATAGTTCAACTGAAATAAAAAGGAAAAAGGCGATGAACAGCGTTGAAAAAATTGATTTCCCGGGTAAGTCTAAAAACATGATTTACAACTGTTAAAATCTGAAACGTCCGCCCATTTCGAAGGTGGCAATTCTGATGAAGTTCTCAGAGAAGGGAAATTCCTGCCAGGTTAGTTTTATTTCTCCAAACAGTTCAAATTGATTCTGAACCAGGTAGTTCGTGCGGACTCCCAAGTATCTGGATTTTTGAAAACGGTTATCAATTTGAGCGTCGAGTAATCGACGTTCATCAGGGGAAAAGCCAAATCCTCCCAAAAGAGATACAAATGTATCGGGATTGCCTAAATACCTGCGGGCTAAAAATGTAAATGAAGATGAAACTCCGGAGTCCTGAGGGGTGAAATACGGTCGGCCAATCAACAGCCATTTGCCTATATATTTTCCAACAGAGGCTGTTAAGATGAGAACATCGTCATCACTGAACTTCAGATAGCGAAAGCCTAAGGATGATTCAAATCCCTGAGGTAGTGCCCGGTAAAGTTCAGCACCGGCGCGAAATTCAGGAAAGAGATCACCGCCTGATACCCCGATATTGAAATAGCCGTACCATTTATCATTGAATTCAGGCCAGTAATCAATTTCTCCCTGATAATCTGTTAAATCAAAACGATGCCCGATATTCAGCCGGCCAATGATAGGGCCTCCGGAAGTGTGTCTTCTGTACTCGAAGAACATCTTCTGCCAGTCTTCAAGGTCGTTGCCGTAACGGTCGTATGTGAGACCGACAGCAGCAGAGTTTTTCTTGCTCTGATAGTCTTCGTAGGTCGAAGATTGACGGGCAAATGAATCTATTGCCATAAAAATGATAAGGATACCAAAGAGAGTGATTTTCATTACTTCAATACGGATGGAATTGAGTTGTTTACACGATAGTATTGTCTGCATGAGTAAATTTAGCCGGATGATTAAGTCACCGTTCTATAATAAGAGATTCCAATATGTATTGATCTAACAATTAAAGAACTCTGTATTAATAGCACTGTTTATTAAACAAAACTAAACTCATGATCGAATTTGATTAAGTAACTTGTTTGTAGACGCTTAAAGTGAATATCGATTAAAAAGAAAGAATCAATGTCTCAAGATGGACCTACTGTTTTATTGATAGAGGACGATCCCGTTATATCAAAACTTATTGAATTTAAGTTAAAGAGAAACAACTACAAATTTGAGTTGAGAGAAAACGGATTTTCCGGTTTTGAAGCGATTAAAGAGCTTAAGCCAGACTTGGTGATTCTGGATATCATGCTGCCAAGTGTCAACGGTTTAGAGGTGCTTAGAAAGATTAGAGAAGATGAAGATTTAGATAATGTTCGTGTAATTATGCTTTCTGCTTCAATGAAAATGAAAGATAAAAAGCTGGCGTTCGAGCAAGGTGTAAAAGATTATATCGTAAAACCTTTTGAGACAGATGAGCTGATCATGCGGGTAAAAAAATCACTGGAAAATTAAGTTAAAGAGAAGGGGTAATAATTAATGTTTTTGGTTTTAGGGGTAGAAATGGAGGGGGCAATTCAGTTACTGATACTGGTAACTTTACTGTTAACAATAACGACATTCATCTTGTTTGTTATAACAGTTGCCATGAGGTTGAAGCAGAACAGGGATGAAAAAAGAATCACTGAGTATAGAGAAACGTTTTTGCCATTGATATTTGAGTATATGGAAGAGAGTATTGAGGTACGAACATTCGAAAAACTTCTTGGCTCAAGTGCGTTAAAATACCGCGTTTTTGAAGAGACTATCGTCAAGCTGTTGAAAAATGTTGAGGGAGAAGATGCAGAAAAATTAAAGAGCCTTTTGATGATTGATTCACTATACAGGTATCATCTGAATCAGCTGAAAGAAGGCAGTGATGTCGTTAAAATAGAGGCGTGTAACTACTTCAGGTATACGAATATTGTCAGGGGTGATGTCGTATATATTTTGGGAAAGTATGTTCAGTCAGATAATACTTACCTGGCATTCTCCGCAGCTTCTGCACTGATGGCAAGCGATAATTTCAATGACAGAATGCACGCAATGGATACATTTACCAAGAGAGAAGGAATTTCCAAAATGGCTCTGCTGGAGCTTTTTTACAGGTTCAAGCACGACAATAAAAGTCAGACTAAAGAAGAGGCGGCTTTTTTAGAAGCGCTCATTTCTGAAAAAAGTTTATCAACAAAGAAAAGAGCACTTTTAATACGATGTGTGTCTGAATCAAATTATTACTTGATGATTAAGCCGCTCCAAAGCTGGCTGGAAAGCAGAGATGACTTCTGGAAAGAGCCAGAAGTTTTATCAGCGCTTATTGATTCTCAGCGCATATTTTTGAACTCAATGGCAATCGATAGTATAAAGACATATCAAAACTATCCGGATAAAGAAGTGAGGAAATCTGTACATGAGGCGGTGCTTGTTCTGGATCAGGAGACTACTTTCGAAAAGGCTATTGCATAATAAGAATTCAAAAAGACCCATCAAGATTTGTTAGAACAAGCGGTAACCCACATCCAGCAATTTATCAACCTGGTAGACACACTGGGCTGGGTTTTCATTCTCTATTTTTTAATTGTGAACGGGACCTACCTATCCATGGTGGTGGTATCTCTTTTCTACATCAGAAAACACCAGAAATACTACTCTGTATTTGAACCGGAGGGGGTTTTTCAGTCCGATCTATATAAGTCGATATCAATCATCTCACCGGCATATAATGAAGAAGTAAATATTATTGATTCCGTAGAAGCACTTCTACAGCTTCAGTACAGAGATTTTGAAGTTGTGGTGGTGAACGATGGAAGTACAGATTCTACTCTTGAAAAGCTTAAAAATCACTTCAGACTGTATGAGTCTGAAATTGAGCTGCATTCAAAATTGCCACATAAAGATATTGTGAAGTCGTACAGATCAAGCCGATACGATAACTTGATTGTAATAGATAAGGTGAATGGCGGGAAGGGTGATGCGCTAAACTGTGGAATCAATGCGTGCGGAAACGATCTCTTCTGCTCTATCGATGCCGATTCACTGCTGGAGCAGGATTTGCTAAAACAGATGCTTCAGGCCTTTGTTATGGATGACAGGCTTATTGCGGCAGGCGGTATAGTACGAGTGGCAAACGGGTGTAAAGTTTCGAACTACGAAATTAAAGAAATTGGGATTCCGAAAAGCTTTTTGGCAAGGATCCAGACGGTTGAGTATCTGCGTTCGTTTTTGTTTGGCAGGATTGGGTGGGACTATTTTAAGAGTTTAATGATTATTTCCGGCGCATTTGGAATTTTTGACCGAAAGTCAGTAATCAGAGTCGGAGGGTATGCCAGAGACTCTGTTGGAGAGGATATGGAATTGGTTGTGAGACTGCATCGGTTTTTCAGAGAACGGGATGAAGAGTACAGAGTGCGCTTTCTACCCAAACCTGTTTGCTGGACCGAAGTGCCGGAAAACTGGAATGATTTGGCCACACAAAGAAATCGCTGGCAGAGAGGATTGGTTGATTCGATTTGGCGCCACAGAACCATGTTTTTTAACAAGAAGTATGGCAGAATGGGGCTTACAACGATCCCCTACTTTACATTGGTTGAGCTGATTGGGCCCGTCATCGAAATGATGGGCTACATCTACTTCATTTTTGTGATCATTTTTATGGGTATCTATGAGCCGTTTGTTCTTCTCTTTTTAACGGTTTCTATACTGTTGGGCTTTTTGCTGTCCGTCTCTTCTCTCATTTGTGAGGAAGCCACGTTTAGAAGATACGGAAGCATCAAAAATACGTTGATTCTCACTCTGTATGCTTCTCTCGAAAACCTGGGTTACAGACAGATACACGCCTGGTGGAGGTTTACAGGTATAATTGACTATATAAAAGGGAAAAAGAGCTGGGGAAAAATGAAACGGCTGGGCTTTGAGCGGGAAGATGAAGCCGGCAAAACAGCCCAAAAACCCAAATCTGAATTTATACCAAAGTTCAGAAGCTCAGTTTATTGGGGCATCGTTTTTCTAATGCCCCCGACGGTAATTTACATTTTGTTTAATTTTCTCTACCTAACTTAAATCTTTACTGTACTGCTACATCCGGTGCGTTCCCATACTCCGACCAGGATCCTTCGTAAGCCCTCACGGAATCATATCCCATTAGTCTGAGTGTGAAGTAGGCGTGCGATCCTCTCACGTTCGTGTGGCAGTGCGGAATCACCTCTTTATCCCGTGTAATACCCAGGGAATCATAAATATCCTGAATTTCCTGAGCAGGCTTGAAAAAAGGGGTTCCTTCATCCACCAGAACATTGCTCCACTCTAAATGAACGGCGTTGGGGATATGACCACTGCGCTCAGCACGTTCATCGGCTCCCGTGTACTCATCTTCAGATCGTACATCAAAAATAATTTTATCGGGATCGTCGGCCGCTTCCATCACATAGCTGATATCACAAAATTTGGACTCCTGCACATCTACGGTAAAGTTTCCTGAAGGTCTTTCTGATGCGTAATCAACTACGGGGTACGCCTCAGCCCAACCCTGAATCCCTCCGTTCAGAAGTGATGCATTTGAAAAACCGTAGTAATCCAATGCGTAGAATAGCCTGGCCGAAGCGAGTGCATTTCCTTCATCATAAATGACAACCCGATCCTCATTATTCAGTCCTATGTTCTGCATCATCTGTTCAAATGCTTCCGGACCAATCAGATAACTTTCAACAGGATGATCGGGATCTGTTAAACTTGCAATTGCGGGAAAGTGAATTGCTCCCTGTATAAGCGAGTCATTCGCCTCCTCCCTTGCATCAATTAAAAGTATATTTTCCTGCTCCATCATCGAATTCAGTTCCGTCGCATCCACCAGAAGATGAGAGTTTGGATAGTGTGTTAAAGACTGAATCTCCTCATCAGCCGGTTGACAAGCGATGAAAAAAAGAGGTATTAGTAGTAAACTTAGGTATCGTAACTGCATATTAGTAAAAGTTGGGTTATTCATATAACACTTAGTGAACAACTAATTTGTAAATTCCATTCAAGAAGCAAAAGTAATGAATGGTGTATTTTCAGTTGTTGTTTATTTTAGATGTATATGTAGGAAATTAAACTTAGAGAGCAGTCGATTGATCAGAAAAAAATTATGAAATTTAATTTACACGGATAGGCATGGGCGATGAAATGAATGGGGAAGAGGGAAAAAACAAAGTTTGGCACAGTCAGTCTGTAGAAACTGTTTTTGAAAAACTAGAGACAAATAAGTCGGGGATTACTGATGAGGAAGCGGGGAAAAGGCTTGATCAGTATGGGCTGAATAAGCTACCGGAGGGAAAATCCAAGTCTGCACTTCAGCGATTTCTGCTGCAGTTCCACAATGTGCTTATTTACGTTTTGATGGCTGCCGCTGTGATAACGGCTCTGCTCGATCACTGGATTGATACATGGGTAATCGTTGCTGTAATTTTTATTAACGCCATTATTGGTTTTATTCAGGAGGGAAAGGCTGAAAAAGCTCTTGAAAGCATTAAAAAAATGCTCTCCTTAGAAGCTTCTGTCTTACGCGACGGTAATAAAAAAGATATAGACGCCGAGAAGCTGGTTCCGGGAGACATAGTTGAGCTTGAATCGGGCGATAAAGTACCCGCGGATCTACGTCTTTTTTCCATACGTAACCTCAGGGTGGAGGAGTCTGCTTTAACCGGTGAGTCGGTAGCTGTTGAAAAAAATGAAGATAAAGTAGATGAAAGTGCCGTTCCCGGCGACCAAAAGTGTATGGCATTTTCGGGTACATCCATTGTATATGGGCGTGCAAAGGGAGTTGTGGTAGCTACGGGAGCTGATACAGAACTTGGTAAGATCAACCGTATGATGACTGATGTTGAGGAACTGACCACTCCGTTGCTGCGTCAGATTGACGATTTTGGGAAGTGGTTGTCGGTAATTATTATCGGCGCTTCTGCCCTGTTATTCACTAAGGGTTACTTCTTCAGAGACTATACCCTGGATGAACTGTTTCTTGCCGTTATCAGCCTTGCAGTAGCCGCTATACCTGAGGGACTGCCGGCAATTATGACCATTACATTGGCTGTAGGCGTTCAGTCCATGGCCCGGAGAAATGCTATAATCCGGAGGCTTCCATCCGTAGAGACACTCGGATCTGTGACGGCAATTTGCTCAGATAAAACGGGAACACTCACCCGCAATGAGATGACTGTAAAGGCTATCCGAACAGCAGAAGATCTGTATGATGTGGAGGGCACAGGCTATAAACCTGAAGGAGAAATTAAAAAGGGGGATCAAAAAGCTGAGCTGTCGGATCGTGATTTGTTATCGGATCTGATAAAAACAGCGCGGGTATGTAACGACTCTTCCCTGGTTGAAGAGAACGGGGAATGGTCAATCAATGGTGACCCGACAGAGGGAGCGTTAATTGCCATGGCCCACAAGGCCGGCTACGACTCGTTTAATCCCGAAAGAGTTGATTATATCCCATTTGAGTCGGAGCATAAATATATGGCAACTCTTAATAATGTTGAGGGAAAAAAGGTGATGTTTATTAAGGGAGCTCCTGAAAGACTTCTGGAATTAAGCTCTGCTCAAAAATCAACGGACGGTGAAGAAGTGCTCAACAAGGAGTTTTGGGAAGAAGAGATGGATAAACTGGCCGGTAAAGGGTACCGGTTGATTGGATTGGCCATAAAAGCTATGCCCGATGATAAAGTGCGAATTGATCATGAGGATATGGGGGAAGGGTTGCTTTTCCTGGGATTGATAGGAATGATCGACCCGCCCAGAGAAGAGGCTATCGAAGCTATCCAGAAGTGTAAAGAGGCCGGCATCGTGGTTAAAATGATTACCGGAGACCATGTTAAAACAGCACGCGCTATTGGGAAGCAGATGGGTATCGGTGATGGGGAAAAGGCGATTACCGGCGCAGAGCTTGAACAGAAAAGTGATGAAGAACTAAGGCGAATTGCCAAAGAGTACGATGTATTTGCCCGGACAAGTCCCGAACACAAACTCCGCCTGGTAAAAGCACTCCAGGCAGAAGGGATGATCTGCGCAATGACCGGAGATGGCGTCAATGATGCTCCGGCCTTGAAAAGAGCAGATGTTGGCATAGCAATGGGGATCAAAGGAACCGAAGTGACCAAGGAGGCCTCCGAGATGGTATTGGCTGACGATAACTTCGCCTCAATTGCGAACGCCGTTGAGGAAGGCCGCACCATTTACGACAATCTGAGAAAAGCGATTCTGTTTATTTTACCCACAAACGGTGCGGAAGCACTGGTGATAATGGCGGCTCTATTAATGGGATTGGTGATGCCCATCACGCCTGTTCAAATTTTATGGGTAAACATGGTAACGGCAGTAACCCTGGCTCTCTCCCTCTCTTTTGAGCCTACAGAACCCGGTGTGATGAAAAGAAAACCCAGGGATTCTAATGCGGGAATCATGGGCGGATATTTTATATGGCGCGTTGTATACGTCTCAATCTTAATTGGTGGACTTACTCTGGGCCTCTACTACTGGCTGCGACAGGGGGATTATACGATAGATCAGGCGAGAACGATTGCTGTGAACACCCTGGTGGCAGGTCAGCTTTTCTACCTGTTTAATTGCAGGAGAATGAATGAACCCTCGATTGGGAAAGGATTCTTTTCAAATAAATATGCATTTCTGGCAGCGGGTGTGCTTATCATCTTTCAGCTTATATTTACATACGCACCGTTTATGAATACCTGGTTTGGTACTGAAGCACACAGAACTATTTACTGGTTATATCCTGTTATGGGAGGAGCTGCAGTGTTTTTACTGGTGGAGCTTGAAAAGTATTTATTTGGCAAGTCCCAAAAAAGACACAGGAAATCAGCTTCATAGAATGTCATCACCCATACATAGTTTTTTACCCAATGACAGATATTGCTATTAAAAGTATTGAAGTAGATGAAATTTTAAACCTCATAGAAAAGCGGGACCCCGGCCAGGAGGAGTTTAAACAGGCCGTTAAGGAAGTGATGGAATCGGTAGTTCCATTTATCAAAAATCATAAAAAGTATGAGAACTCCGGTCTGTTGCAACGCCTGATTGAGCCTGAGCGGGCAGTTATTTTTAGAGTTCCCTGGCTGGATGACCAAGGGAGTACAAGAGTTAACAGAGGCTTCAGAGTTCAGTTTAACAGCGCACTGGGGCCATATAAAGGCGGTCTTCGCTTTCACCCTTCTGTAAATTTAAGCGTGGTTAAATTTCTGGCATTTGAGCAGATCTTTAAAAACAGCCTTACAGGGCTTCCGCTCGGCGGCGGAAAAGGTGGATCAGATTTCAATCCACGGGGAAAATCGGATGGAGAGATAATGCGGTTTTGCCAGAGCTTTATGAACGAACTATATCGCTTTATTTCCAGCGATAAGGATGTGCCTGCAGGCGATATAGGTGTAGGTGAACGGGAAATCGGGTATCTCTTCGGGCAGTACAAAAGGCTGACATCAGAATTTGAGGGTGCGATTACCGGTAAAGGTATAGCATACGGCGGCAGTAAAATGAGAACACAGGCAACCGGGTATGGGTTATTATATTTTGTAGATGAAGTGATGAAATCGCGATCAGAATCAGTTGAAGGAAAATCGATCGTTATATCGGGGTCCGGCAATGTGGCCCAGTACGCTTGCGAAAAAGCAGTTCAATTAGGAGGGAAAGTGGTATGCATGTCAGACTCAGACGGGTACATTTATGATGAGTCCGGTATAGATGAAGAGAAATTAGAGTTCATAAAAGAGCTGAAAAATGTTCAAAGAGGCCGGATCAAGGAGTATGCGGAAAAGTATAACGTTCCCTTTTCGGAAGGCACTCCCTGGGAAATACCGTGTGATATAGCACTCCCCTGTGCCACTCAAAATGAAATTGATCAAAACAGTGCGGAAGCTATAGTGGATAATGGGGTGATATGTCTGGCCGAGGGAGCCAATATGCCCTGTACAGACGGAGCTCTTGAAATTTTACAGAACAGCAACGTACTCTACGCTCCGGGCAAAGCTACAAATGCGGGAGGTGTGGCGGTGTCAGGTTTGGAGATGTCCCAGAACTCAAAAGGGATATCCCTGGAGGCGGAAGAGGTTGACCGGAAGCTCAGGGAGATTATGAAAACAATTCACGATAAGTGCACTGAATATGGCGAAACCGATAACGGGACAGACTACCTGAAAGGAGCCAATATAGCCGCTTTCATTAAGGTAGCGGATGCAATGCTGGCTCAGGGAGCTGTATAGTCTTATTATTTAACCTGCTATTGCAAATAGCATAATCGCAATAAGAAGCAGTATAGAAATAATAATTACCGTTCTTCTGATATAGACATGAATCATCTGTAAGTCCTCTTTAAACTATATTAAATCGTTCAGAGTGTAATCGGTGGACCGGAACTCCCCACTCGTGAAGCTGTGGCTCTACGGCGTCCATCATGGGTGGCGGACCGCAAATATAAAATTCACACTCTTCTGTGAAGTTTTCCGGTAAATGGCGCTTAAGAATGTCTGCGTCGATAAATCCGGTTTCACCCTCCCATCCTTCCGGCGGTTCTTCAAAAATGTGAATGAGATTTACATTCTCCAATTTTGAATACTCCTGAAGCTCATCATAGAAGGGTGTCAGTTTTTTTGAAGGAGTGCCAAAGAATAGCGTAATCTGCTGGTTTAGCTTATTCTCTAAAACATACTTCAGCGTACTGATTGCCGGAGTGATTCCGATGCCGCCAATCACAAAAACATTGTGAGCAGATGAGCTCTGATCGATCGTGAAGTTTCCGTAAGGGCCTTCCAGAAATGCAGTAGTTCCGATTTCCACTTTGCCAACATCCGATGTGAAATCCCCAAGTTCTTTAATGGTCAGCCGGATGTTTTTTTCGTGTGGTGCAGAGGAGATCGTAAACGGATGTTGCTGAAGAGAAAATGGAGTGTCTCCGAGTGTGAGCCAGACAAACTGACCCGGTCTGAATTGAAGCCCTTCATGACCTACAGGTTCCAGCTCCAGATTCCATATTGTATCCACCTCTTCTTCAACGCCTACAACTTTATAGGGTCTTTTTTTCATTTGAAGTGGTCGCCAAACACGGTTGTGAATTAGCATTCCCATAGCAACCAGAGAAAGTCCAATCCACACAGTTTGCTGCCAAACCTCGGTGATGTAGTGGCTTACCTGCATGATATGAACGGTTCCTACAAAAACCAGAAAAAGTGCTAACAGACCATGCGAGGCTCTCCACCACTCATAAATGAGACCAAACTTTTCTCGCCAGTGTGTCATGGCTATTAACGCTGTAATGGAAACCAGTACAGCAGACAGAGCCAATGCTCTTGGAAAGTTTACAGTAGGGTCGAGAAATGCGTGAAAATCAGAGTTGGCGAGAAAAAGGACGATAAAGTGCCCCATGATAAAGAGCCAGGCAATGTAGCCGGCCTGACCATGAAACTGGAGCAGTTCATCGAGCCCGAACGGTGCGCCAATTTTGCTGTAACGAGCCGTAAGTACAAATTGCAGGCCCATCATGGCGAGCCCAACAAACCCAAGGCCAACGCCAAATTCAATCCAAAAGCCACGGCTCTCCTCCTGGTGGCCTATAATAGCGAGAAACAGCGGAGCGACGACCAGTACCGTAAAGAGCAGGAGCCAGCTCAGGGCGTTCTTTAAAAATTTGGCTTTCGATTTCATCTTGATTTGGGGATTGGTTCAAAAAGATTTCAGACAACCTGTTTACAATCTAATACTGAATGGCAGATTTTTAAAAATCATTTTTTATTGCATTAACGACCTCTTCAGGCGGGCGAATAGGTCGGCCATTTTTCATAAACACCCCGGTTATCACTCCCTCCAAAACCGGTTCATTGTCCGGCAACCTGTAGATATTCTGATAGAAGATAAACCGGACGTTGCCAGACTGCTTAGCGTGTGTTCTTACAACGAAACGGTCATCTCCCATCAAAGGTTTTTTATAGACCAGCTCAATTTTATGAACTACGGCATCAGTGCCGTTTTGATGAAGTTCATTAAAATTAAGCCCGATTGATTTCAGGTATTCATGTCGAGCGTGTTCCAGGTAGTTTTGATAGACTGAGTTATTCACTACTCCCTGGGTGTCGAGTTCGTAGTCGCGGACGGAAAATTGGAGCTCAAATTCTTTGTTGCTCATTATATTATATTAAGTTCATTAACTGTTGTTGTAGTAATATAAAGTACGTTAGCCGTAACAGCAGGGTTGATTTTATGTATGGATTATTCAGGTAGCCTGCATATAGTTTATTCATTCGGGCTCGTTAGTAAATTACTTAATAATAAAAGAGGTGAATAGCATGAGAGTGAAAAATCTGTTTTTTTTGATGTTTTTGGTTCTGATATCTGTTTCTGCAACGGCTCAGACTACTGTTGAAATTGTTTTGGCGGGACATAACCAGGTTCCTCCGGTTCGATCTCCCGGAGGCGGAACGGTTGAAATAACCGTAGAAGGAGATTCTCTCTTCGTCAGCGGTTCATTTGAGGATTTACGGGAGTATTATCTGGGAGCGAGTATTCATTTTGGCCGAGCTAACGAAACGGGAAATCAGATCTATAGGCTTACTGCCGAGCTGAATGAGGAGAAAACCGGAGGAGTGTTTAAAGCCGAAGAGAACCGGTTTGAACTGAGGTCTGCTCAAAAAGAGGCCCTTCGAAATGGAAGAATGTACATCAATGTTCGCTCGAACCGAAATCGAAGCGGTGAGATTAGGGGGCAAATTCCGCCATTGAACTTCTGATTTCAATCAAGCTCTAAATCATGAAAAGCAGCCTGATTTCAATTTAGCTTGATCAAATCATGATTGGATTGCAAAGATGTTTACAACCGGTAAACCGTCGTCATTCGTCTCTACACTATAGATATTGCCGTGGCGTATTGTTCTAAGCCGGTTACTGCCGGGAAGCGTTACTTTATGTTGTGGCTCTCCGTCACGGCTGAAAATCATCCAGTCTGTATCTTCCTCATCATTAAACATCTGAACCCATATTCTTCCTTCATCATCTATTTTATAATCAGAATAGATAGGTTTAGTATCAGGAAATGATGATATGAGATCTCTCCGTGCCTGATTATTATCAGAGAGAATATTTTCATACCGGTTTAGAATTGAATCTCTTGAGGCATTCGTAAAAGGTAGATTTTGTATATCCAGATTGATGGCGGGCTGAAAGTCATTTTCATTGACCATTTTTCTGAATATGGTGAGGGAGTCTGTCCAGCCAAAATATTGATTTCCGTCAAAATCAACATTAAACCGTCCCTGTCTATGGATATTCGGAATGGTCATCGACATTCTGGGCATTCCATTTTCCGTGATCGTAAACCGTTCGTTTTGTGGATAAGTGTAAACGGAATCCCGGACAATATTCCCACTATTATCAATTTTCCGAACTATGGATTCATCGTCACTGTCAATTTGCATTGGATTGGTTACAACGAAATATTCATCGTTATCAACCGGAAAAAACAGACTGAAAAAACCGTACTCATTAAAATTCGCAGCAAAATCGGAATGATAATCCCACCGTCCGTTCTCTTTAGCATAAGTAATCATGTTGCGGGTTGAAAAGTCGAACAGATGCAATTTATTATCGCCGGACAAAGCCATTGGGCCGGGGAATTCGTACTCTCCGGGGCCGCTTCCACGGCCTCCGATCTGTTGAATAAAATCCCCGTTTGATGCAACGGCATAAACAGTTCTCTGTGAACCATCTACCAAAACAATATCTCCCTCTGAATCAACCAGCAGATTTGTAATGCTTCCAAGAAGTAGGTCTTCAGATTCTGATATCTGCATGATCTGTTCAATTTCAATGGGTGGGAGGGTAAAAATTTCAGTTTCTCCTGTTTGCTGTGAACAGCTGATTATAAAAATGAGTAGTGCGGAGAGTAGTAATTTCATAGACTTAAGGTGTGAAATATTAGTTACTAAAAGAGTAGTTATTTATTCCCAAAACTCAAAGTTTAAATTACCGGTGTACTTGGCTGGGTTGAACGGGAATGGGTTTTGAGCTGTTTTTAAAGAAAAGTTCTAACACAAAAGATTAAGTAGTATGGAAATTGTAATTATT
This sequence comes from Chitinophagaceae bacterium T5-Br10_B2g13, assembly GCA_001564065.1. GTDB lineage: Bacteria > Bacteroidota > Rhodothermia > Balneolales > Balneolaceae > Rhodohalobacter. The sequence goes on along the minus strand of LKNA01000039.1, from coordinate 15,350 downwards.
GGCGGACATGGAAAAATTGCCATGCATCTCCATCGAATACTGAAAGAGAAAGGCCACACTGTAAAAGGTTTGATTCGAAAAGAGGAGCAGGCGGATGACCTGAGAAAAGCGGGAGCTGAACCTGTCATTGCGGACATCGAAAAAGAAGAAGATATCAGCAAGTATGTTGGTGAAGCTGATGCTGTGGTATTTGCTGCCGGTGCAGGACCGGGAAGCGGAAAAGAGAGAAAATGGTCGGTAGATCGGGATGGAGCCATCAAATTGATTGAGGCCGCAAAAAAGAATGGGATTGACAGGTATGTGATGATCAGCGCCATGGGATTGGAAACACCACGCGGTGATGAGGTTTTTCAGGTTTATCAACAGGCTAAAGCACAGGCGGATGAGGCTCTCAGAAACAGTGGATTGAATTATGTGATTGTGAAACCCGGACGATTGACCAATGATGACGGAAACGGAAAGGTGAAGCTGGCCGAAAAGTTGGATCGAGGTGAAATTCCGAGAGAGGATGTTGCTCAGGTGATTGCCGCAGTGCTGGAGGATGACAGTATTGAAAATGTTGAGTTTGATCTGCTTTCCGGTGAGAACGACATTGAAAAAGCGCTGTTGGAGTTTGTTTAAATCCTATAAGGTTCATCAAGAAATGGTCTAGGATTTCTTCTCGCAGATTTACGCGGATGGTATCGCTATGTTTCGCAGTTGGCCCTTCGTGTTTCTTCGAGTCTTGGCGCCTTCGTGGCAAAAAGATATTCCAAATGAGTTTAAAAAAACCACTCCCTAACCCCTCCTTGAGAAGGAGGGGAAATAGAGTGGCAAAAGATGATCAATATCTGGCTGACTCACCGTTTGTTAGAGAGTTTTGGATAAACTCACGGATGTGCTCGTTGGATGTGACTAAATCTTCCTGACGCAGATACATCATGTGCCCACTGCGATAGCCCTCAAATCGAAGTCGATCCTGTACCTTACCGCTTCGGTCCATATTCCACATCACATACTTAGCAGAAAAGTAATCTGTGGCTCCATCATAGTACCCACTTTGAACCATCACATGCAGGAACGGATTCTCTCCCATTGCCCGGCGAAGATCATCTGCAGTACTATTCCCGCTGCGATCCCACGGGTGTACCGGACCAAAAATGTTGTACTGTAGGTCGGTTTCATAGCCTAACTCTTCGCGTAAATAGTAGTTAATTGCGGAAGTGAAGGAGTGGTTCCACGCTGTAAGCGCCGGATCGTGATCGTATCGTTCACCGGCATCCTGCCTGTCTATTCCACGGTATCGGGAATCGAGCCGACCAACGGTCATACCTCTATCACGAAGAAGTTCTTTCCAATAGAAAGAAGTGGGCAGAGTCAGGTTGTGATTTAAAACATGCTGCTTGTCGATTCCAGAATAGCGGGCAACGGTTTCTGCAATCTGATCGCGTTCGGCTGCCGGTAGTGTTCCTCCGCGAGCAACAGCGGACAGGTATTCATTAATGGTAAACTCTTCCACTTCAGGGAGGATCTCATAAAGATCACGCTGTTGCAGATCTGGATCAAGAGCATCGTGATACCAAGCCGTTGCCGCATAATAGGGAAGTTTCAGGATTTCAGACCGTGGTGTCATGGCCGGTGGCTCAAGGCCCATTCCGGTAGGTGAAACTAAAATCACACCATTCATGAACATCCAGTGTGAGCTCTGGAGCTGACGCGCCAAACCCGCTACACGTGTTGTACCGTAGCTTTCACCCTTCAGATATTTTGGTGATGTCCAGCGGTTGTGACGGGATACAAAATTATCGATCCATGCAGCAAGATAACGGATATCCGCATTCACGCCGAAAAAGTCGCTGCGGGTGGCATCTTCGTGCAGAATTCTGGAAAACCCTGTATTGACCGGATCAATGTAGACGATATCGGCTACGTCTAAGATAGAGTGTTCGTTATCGGTTACCCCGTATGGCTGAACCGGATGACCTTCATCATCAATATTCAGAAACTTGGGACCTGTATAACCGATGTGCATCCAGACTGAAGCTGAACCGGGGCCGCCGTTAAATGAAAAAACGAGCGGACGATTAGAAACGTCATCCACGTCGGTTCTTCGGTAATAAACATAAAAAAGGGATGCGTCGGGTTCACCATCACTGTTCCAGACCGGCTGTGTTCCGGCGGTTACTTCGTAACGTACCCGGTTTCCTTTAATCGTGACTTCGCCCTCAGTTGTAACAGCACTTTCTGCCTCCAGAGTAGCCTGGGCAAATAGATCAGGTGTTGTAAGCGGACTGAAAACAAAAAAGAGTAAAAATGGAATTAGTGTATATCGTATGATTTTCATCATTTAGGGTATTAGTTAATGGTAGGGATCGATTCGATAATGTTTGTTGATATCATTTTAATGCCGAACAATAATGAAAGAAAATAGTTGTTATTGTTGTAATTAACACAACATTGGTGATGAACCATGATTAAATTTCTTTTTATAGTCGGTGTTGTAACGGCTGCCGGTATTGTAAACCCGGCAACGGCTCGTCAGTCTGATATGAATGAACCTTCGGACTCTACAGCTGTATTCCAGCAATGGATGGAGAGTTTACCGGATACATTAATAACATCTGTACCCGCCGACTCTCTTAAAAGTATATTTTATAACTGTATTTATAACAGATTCAATGTGCCAATTTTTGAACCTGATTCAGATTTAACGAAAAGTATGCCTCAGCTTTTTCCGCCAAAAGTGGATGAAAAAATGATTATTCCACAGTTAAAATATTGTCGGGAACACTCACAGCCTCCACAAAGATAGAAGTATGGTAAGTACAAGCTCACCATACTTCTTCGATCATTGCTTTATTCCTGATTAAGCCAGTATTCAAACCAGCTTCGTTTTCTTTCAAGGCGATCAACCAGCAGCCACGGTTCGCCGGTTCTGGACAGACCGTGAGAGGATCTCGGATATCTCACAAACTCCACCGGAACCTGCATTTTCTTGAGGGCCATGTACCACTGTTCACCGTCTGTAATCGGTGTTCTCCAATCCTCTTCGCTATGTATGATCAGTGTGGGAGTTTCTACATTTTCCACGTATTTCATTGGTGAGAGATCCCAGTAGAGATCCTGCTTTTCCCAGGGATATCCGCCAAATTCAAACTCGGTGAGGCCCTGAGCGTCGGATGATCCGTACCAGCTGAACCAGTTCGAAATCGATCGGCTGGTAACCGCTGCTTTCCACATATCAGGGAAACGTGCTGTGAGCCAGTTGGTCATAAAACCACCGTAGCTACCCCCTCCAACACCAATTCGATTTTCGTCGATATCGGGATATTTTTCCAGAACGGCATCAACGCCTTTCAAGAAGTCTTCCTCATCCATAAATCCCCATTGACCTATGGTAGCATAGGTAAAATCGTGTCCGTAGGAGGAGGATCCTCTCGGGTTTGGATAGAAAACAAACATTCCCGAAGCCGAAAGTGTGTGAAACGCCTGGAACCAGGTATTACCATAATATGAGTGTGGCCCGCCGTGAATTTTTAAAACTAGAGGATAGGATTCCCCCTCCTCATAACCGACCGGTTTGATGACCCACCCCTGAATTTCCGTTCCGTCATCTACGGTCCAGAGAACCTCTTCAGCAGGATTTACGGTTCGGTCAGCCATCCACTCTTCGTTGAAGCGGGTAAGTTGCACTTCCCGGCTTCCATCGGTTCTGGATACAAACACTTCGGCCGGTGTAACGGCATCGGTTGCGGTGTATGCCATTAACCTTCCGTTGTCTGTTGTTGAAAATGAACTTAGCCGGCGCTCACCCTGTGTTACCTGGCGAACTTCACCTCCGTTGCGATTAACTTCAAAAAGGTGTGAATTCCCCCGAATCTGGGCAGAAAAGCGTACTGTATTGTTATTCGGTGTCCAGGACGGGCTTCCCGGTGAAAGAGTCCAGTTTTCAGTCAGATTTGTTAGTGAACCGGTGGGCTCTCCGTTTCTGTTTAGCGCGGTGAGCATAATGTTCGTTGGGGCTCCACGTTCGTCGGATTGTAGAAAAGTCATAAAACGCCCGTTGGGTGACAGAGAAGGAGATCTCTGATTTCCATCCATCTCAAAAACCCGGGTAACTTCTCTCGATTCGAGGTTGATCATGTAGATGTTACGGGTGTAGTCATCATTATACTCGTCATCCTCAAGCGGATCACCAGAGAAGTAAATCCTGCTTCCATCTGAAGCCCATTCAACATCACCCACATTAAAATCCATTTCGGTAATCTGCTCTGCTTCTCCGCCATCAGCTGAAATGAGGAAGAGTTGCCGTTTGTCATAAATAGACGGATGAGGAAGCCAGGCTGAAGTTCCGTCTCGCATATAGCGCATTTGGGTAATCACACGACCGTCAAAACGTTCGGCATCCAGGGTGTTGGAAATTGCATCCGGCGCAATCCATCCGGCTCTGCGATCCCGCTCCTCTTCTCTATCCGGTGTACTAACATAAGCGATGATTTGGCCATCAGGCGACCAGATCGGAGAGTTTTCAAGTCCCTCTATTGTAAATGCCTCACCGCCGGGTTCGGTTACGCGAATGAAGCGAACGGAGTTTCCATCATCTCCCCTGCGCGATTGAATTCCCAGTAGCTTTCCGTCGGGCGACCATTGGGGATTGGATGAGTTTACAGTAGGGTCAGTGAAGCGGAAGGGCTCGCCATCCGGCTGACCATTATTTAATTTCTGCATCCAAACCTCGCTGTGCCGCGAGTTGTTTTCCACATCAATCGTTGTTCGGGTGAATGCCACGTAGTTTCCATCCGGAGAAATCTCTGTTTGGCTTACGAAAACGGTTTTGTAATAGTCTTCCGGTGTAATACCCTGCTGAGCCAGTAGTGGAGCAGAAGTCCAGAAAACAAATAGTAGTAGAATCGGTAATGATTTTATGTATCGGTTCCTCATCGTATATGATCTGTTTCTTAAGGTTGAAGAACCGTAATGTAATTGAACGGAGGGTGGTTTTAAAATAAGAACGGCCCGCGAGGGGCCGTTTTACAATTTTTTTGATTTGGCGGCTACCCACCTGTGATTAAATCACTGTGGACCTTCATTTTTTTACCGGCCAGGGCTTCATTTACGTTAAAGATATGATCGCCGATTTTTTCCATGCGGGTCAGGTAATCAAGATAGATTACACCTGCTTTTGAATTATAAACACCATCTTCAAGACGCTTGTAGTGTGCATCTTTCATTAAATCGCGCTGACGGTTGATCTCCTGCTCAATCTCAATGGCCGGATTCAGATCTATATCGTCTCCAAAATTTTCCATGTTTGCACGCATGATCTTAATCGCTTCACGCACTGTATCAAGCATACTGGTTACTTCATCGAAGGCCTCTTTTGGCAGTTTAATACCTTCGCTCTCCATCTGTTCAAATGTTTTCGACATCTGGAAGTAGATATCACCGATACGTTCAAGGTCGTTGATCATGCTGTGCATCAGGCGGATTTTGCGTGTTGCAGACTCAGTTAAATTACTGCTCGAAATCTTTGTAAGGTATTCAGCAACTTCGAGCTCAATATTATCTGTAATCTGCTCCCGCTTTTTGATCTTCTTCAGGAATTTCTCCTGCTTCTTCTGTTTCTTCATAAACAGCCCGGTGAAACTGAAGTGCATCTTCTCAATGAGCCGGCCAAAGAGCTCAATCTCTTTGAAAGCCTGTGCAATGGAGAGTTCAGATGAGGACATCAGCCCTCCTGAAATATACTTAAGCCTGAAAACTTCATCCGAACCTTCTTCCTCTTTTTGAAATCGTTCTACGAGCTTGATGATGGCCGGTACAAAAGCAAAGAGAATAGCTACATTTAAGACATTAAATGTAGTGTGGAAGAGGGAAATCCCTAATGTAGCCGCTGCCCTTGCCTCCTGAGTGTCATCAAAAATGGATCCTATCTCGGGCTGGAAGTAGTGCATTACGTTGTCAATACCCACAAGGAACGGGTTTATCAGCAGAAGCATCCATATAACCCCGAACACATTGAAAATGAAGTGAAACCTCGCTGCACGTTTTGCATGCACATTTCCTACAATTGCTGCAATATTGGCCGTAACGGTTGTGCCTATATTTTCACCCAAAATCATTGCAGCTGCAATTGGGAATGTAATCCAGCCCTGAAAAAGCATTACCAGTGTTATGGCGGTAGCGGCTGAAGATGATTGAGTAAGCAGGGTTAAAAGAGTACCTATGAAAACAAAAATAATTAAAGATAGAAACCCAAACTCTGTAAAGGAGTCGAGGTAAGCGAACATCTCCGGATTATCCTGAATGTTGGGAACCGCATCTTTGATAAACTCCAGTCCGATAAAGAGTATACCAAACCCAATCATAGCCTCGGCAAGGTTTTTAAATTTTTCTTTACCGAAAAACAGGAAAGGAAAGAAGATACCGATTAACGCTACAGCAATTGGGGTGATCTGCATCTTAAAACCAAAAATGGAAACCATCCATGCAGTAACGGTGGTGCCGATATTAGCTCCCATAATCACGCCGGTAGATTCAATAAAGGTGATGAGACCGGCATTCACAAAACTGACAACCATTACCGTTGTAGTGGTTGACGATTGTGTGATGGTGGTTGCCGTAAAGCCGGTAAAAATACCCCTGAGCCGACTGGTTGTCATTCCCTTAAGAATAGATCGTAGACGAGAACCCGCAACTTTTTGTAATCCATCACTAAAAACCTTCATTCCGTAGATGAAGATTCCGAGAGCACCAATCAGTTGGAGAAAATCAAATAAGGTATAGTTCATTGAGTTGTAATATGCCCCGTAAAAGAATTTTTAGAGTTTAAATATGCAGATATTTTAGTGTAGGTGGCAAGTTAAATTAATGTTATCAAATCTCCGCTTACGTGCCTTAATGTTTGGTTAAGGGGTTTTTATAGTTACAACATCATAAAGGTCTGTCCTTCGGTCTTTTATGGTGCGCACACTTCCCTGTTCATGAAGCTCCTTAAGCAGATCCAGATCCACATCCACTATTAAAATCATTTCGGTATTGGGTGTAGCTTCCGCTTTGATGCCGTTTGTGGGAAATGAGAAATCGCAGGGTGTAAATACCACGGATTGGGCAAAGGAGATATCCATATTGTGAACTTTGGGCAGGTTACCCACACTTCCGGCAATGGCAACATAGCACTCATTTTCTATAGCACGGGCTATGGCGCAGTTTCGTACACGGGAGTACCCGTTTTGTGTGTCGGTGAGGAAAGGGACAAACAGGATGTCCATCTCCTGTTTTGCCAGCAGACGGCTGAGTTCCGGAAACTCAATATCATAGCAGATCAGAATTCCGATTTTTCCGGCATCTGTATCAAATGTTTTAATCTGTGTACCGCCGCTCATTCCCCACACCTTCACCTCATCGGGGGTAACATGAATTTTCTCATAGCGCTCTACCTCGCCGTTCCGCTTGCAGAGATAGCCGATATTTTTAAGCACATCATCCTTGAATTCCGGCATACTTCCCGTGATGATGTTGGTGTTGTAGGAGATAGCGAATTCAGCGAAGGTATCCCGCAGTCGTTCGGTATATCCGGCCAGTTTTCGAATGGCATCCGGTTCTGATAGATGGTTGTATTCGGCCATCAGCGGTGCGTTTACATACTCCGGGAAGAGAAGAAAGTCGGCCCGGTAACCGGAAACGGCATCCACAAAATATTCGATCTGTTCGGTGAGATCATCCCAGCCGGCATACGGCCGCATTCCCCATTGAACCAGTCCGAGCCGTACCACAGATTTTTGAGGTTTATATTTTTTTTGAGGCTTTTGATAGTAAATATTAGACCATTCCAGCAAAGCCGCATACGACTCTGATGCGTCATCTTCAGGCAGATAGTTTTTAACGACACGTTTCACATAAAAATCATTGGAGAGCTGAAAGTTTAAAACCGGATCGTGAATCTCTTTGTTTTTGACCTTTTCGATATACTGTTTTGCGGTCAGGTCGTCAAACTTATGGAAGTTGGGCAGTCGTCCGCCAAAAACGATACTTTTTAAATTCAGCTCTTCACACAGTTCCTTTCGGTAGTCATAGAGTCGCCGGCCCAAACGCAATCCACGGTAGTCAGGATGAACCATCATATCCAATCCGTACATCGTATCGCCATCCGGCGTGTGAGTTTTGAAAGTATCGTTTGCAGTGATATCCAGATAGGTGTGTTTGTCATCAAAAAGCTGGTAATCAATAACGATGGCTAACGCACATGCGACCATCTCACCATCTACTTTGATGACGACCTGCCCCTCAGGAAATAGTGTGGTCAGTCTATTGATCTGATCTTTTGACCATGTTGGATCCTGTACTCTCGGGTAGCATTTGATCATCAGCTCCTGAAGAGTTTTATAGTCAGAAAATTTCAGTTGCTGAAGCTCAATTTTGTCGATCGATTTCATAACGATTATGGCCTGATGATGAATGGGTGTGACACAGACAAATGTAAGAAACCGTTGGATGAATCCTGAATATTGTAAAGATGTATTTTTTAATCAGGGGTCTGGGTGGAGAGCCGCCTCCGTTGCCGGGGGCTTGGATTCTCACTGTCGATCGAATACCCGCGCTTACGCACGGGTCTATTATCGGGCGTTCAGCGAAAGCTGAACTATTTTGCAAGCGATTTAATGATCAAAATGAAATTTTTCCCGGTAATCTCCTCTTGTTTTAAATATGGTATTGGTTGTGCAGTCGGTATAGAATTTATTGATTATTAAAGAACCTGCACTGAGGCGAAACGTCCGAACGCTCTTGATTTATTCGTAATACAGGCGTCTGGTCAAGATTTTTCCTAAGGGTACTAGATAAGCTGAAAAAAACAGGCTACACAATGGGCACTTTTCTTTGCTAAAAAAAGTCCTGCAAATAGCGGGACGACCAACTGTAGCCCCGCCGGAAACGGCGGGGTAATTTAATCGGGAGATTTAATCAAGCCCTGCTATGCAGGGCAACTCTTCCTTCTCATGACATAATTTTAAATTTCAATCTGTAAGGAATTTTAAAAATTCTCCTCTTATAAATAGAAATAACAATTAATAAACCGGAGAAAGTATGGAAAAAACATATTCACAAATCTATATTCATTTCGTTTTTTCAACAAAGGACCGAAACAAGCTTATCCGTCCCAAGATGGAGAAACGTTTATGGAGCTACATAGGAGCCGTGGCAAAAAAGATGGGAATTGTGCCTGTTGCCATTGGAGGAACAGCAGACCATATACATATGCTATTATGGGTTCCACCGAATTTGTCCGTTAGCTACATTATGCAAAAGCTGAAAAGTATTTCATCTAAATGGATGAATGACACCTTTTATCCTCGATTTCGGAATTTCAGATGGCAGGCCGGGTATGCGGCATTTGCAGTTGGATATTCAAAGAAAGAGAGTGTTGAGAAATACATCCGAAATCAAAAACAGAGACATCAGAAAATCTCATTTGATACGGAGCTGAAGCTCTTTATAGAAAAAATTGGAGATGCATCGTTCCAAAAACCAAATGTAAACAAAAAGTTAAATCCTGTGAAATAGGGTGTGGGTTGAGTCGCCCCCGTTACCGGGGGCTTAGATTCTCGCTGTCGCTGGAATACCCGCGCTCACGCACGGGCCTATTATCGGTCGTTCAGCGAAAGCTGAACTTCTTTTTGCCTCATCCAAATCTCGATATATGCTGAATGATCATAGGTTTGTCTAATCTTTTGTGCCCCAAACAGAGGCTTACAATTTACCTCGTAGTCTGCTTAGAACGATAAAGGTATTGGAATCCTAATATGACATTAGGTTTCAAAAGATTTATGAATCTTAACATTTGATTAATGAGACCCGCTAGCAGCGGGATATCCGAGTGTAGCCCCACCGGTAACGGTGGGGTAATTCAATCGGCAGATTTAATCAAGCCCCCGAGATCGGGGACGGCTCAATACATTAATGTTTATTCGTTCTCCCAGATCATCACGGTGCGGTCACCATTAGAGTTTAGGGAAGCCCTGAACATACCGGTGGTGTTCATCTTCATAGAGATATTTCCACGGTGATCAACGGCAATAAATCCGGCATCACCCGGGTCGAGTCGCTCGTTCAGAATAAAATCCATCGCTTCATCAAGCGAAGCTCCCTTAAACTCCATGTAATTGGCAATGGTGTTAGCCGAAACATTTCTCATAATCTGCTCTCCCCAGCCGGTAGCAGAGATCGCAGCAACGTGATTGGCAAAGGTACCGGAACCGATTATTGGGACATCACCTACACGTCCAAACTGTTTGTTGGTCATTCCTCCGGTCGAGGTTGCAGCGGCAAGGTTTCCATCGCTGTCGTACGCAACAGCCCCTACGGTGCCGAATTTGATGTCTTTAATCCAATCGTGGATCGACTCTTCAGGGGTGATGGCACGCGCCTCTTCCTGAGCTCGCTGCCACTGCTCATACCGTCTGTCTGTGTGGAAACTTTCATTTTCTACTCGTTCAACATCGGTTTGATCGGCGTATGTTTCTGCGCCTTCACCCGAGAAGAAGATGTGGGGTGAGTCCGTCATTACCTTTCGGGCTAGGCTGATTGGATTTTTGACGGTTGTCAGTCCGGTTAATGCACCGGCGCCCAAAGTAGTTCCGTCCATGATCGCGGCATCCAGTTCATGCTTCCCTTCTTTTGTGAAAACTGCTCCGTGTCCGGCATTAAAAAGCGGATTGTCTTCCAGGCTGCGAACTACATATTCAACTGCATCAAGTGCCGAGCCGCCGTCGCGAAGGATAACCTCACCTGCTCGCAGTGCCTGCTCAAGGCCATCATAATACTGCTGTTTAACAGAATCCGGTAAATCTTGCGAAATAGTGCCCGCACCGCCATGGAGTGCAAATGCCCATTCAACGGAAGCTTCATCGGCTTCGCTTTGACTACACCCTGTAAGTAAAGCGGATAATAGAAAAAGAGTATTTACTAACGTAGATAAGTATTTCATGTCAGGTAGTTTAATTGGTTTGAAAAGTTGAATCAAAATAGATGAAGCAGCTGTAAAATAAAAAACCCGGTATTATTACGTACCGGGTTTTGTGTGTTAAGTAATGTTTGAGGCTATAAAAACCGATTGCTATCTGAACTAAAGTGATAATTCATACACTGAATTTTCAGGGTCAGAATAATAAGTATTCATAGCTTTTTCAGTACTTTTTTACTTTTTTTGGGGGCGGAAAGATTCCAGGAAATCCATCGGTAATGGTACAAATGTGAATGTTGAGTTTTCATCACTCAATTCAACCATTGTTTGCAGATATCTGAGCTGAAGTGCTGTTGGTGTTTTTTCAATCATTTCACCGGCTTCTACCAGTTTGGCAGCTGCTTCAAACTCACCTTGAGCGTTAATAATCTTCGCACGTCTGTCACGCTCACTTTCAGCCTGGCGAGCCATGGCACGTTTCATCGATTCTGGCAGTATCACATCTTTTACCTCAACGGATACTACTTTAATTCCCCATGGGTCTGTGTGTTTATCAATGATATCCTGGATTTGCTTATTAATCTTATCTCTTTGCGCGAGAAGATCGTCCAGTTCAAACTGACCAAGCACACTTCTAAGTGTAGTTTGGGCAAACATAGAAGTTGCAGCAATGTAGCGCTCAACCTGAATAACAGCTCGTTCAGCATCAACCACCCGGAAGAAGGTAATAGCATCAACATTTACAGTTACGTTATCTTTGGTAATTACTTCCTGCTTATCTACGTTGATTGTAAGAACTCGCAGGTCGACACGCTCAACTTTATCAATAAAAGGGATCAGAACAATAAGGCCCGGGCCTTTGGTTGCCTGAAATTTACCGAGACGAAAGACAACCCCTCGTTCGTACTCCCTCATTATTTTGAACATTTGTGGTAAAAACACGGATAGAAATATTACGATTGTAATAATCCATACTAACATGTTTGTGATTGCTCCTGGATCATCCATTTGAAGACTCCTTTGTTTGTGATTGGTTTAATGGTTTAACGATTACTTTTAATCCTTCGAACTTTACAATTTCGCAGGTATCTCCTTCATTCAGCGATTGATCGCTTTCAGCTTTCCAATACTCACCGTCAAAAAATACCCGACCTTCCTGCCCCGGAAGAATAGGGTCTGTTACTTGTGCAGTTTTTCCAATAGTAGACTCGAGTCCTGAGCGTGGAGGGTTGAACAGCGATTTAACGCCATAGGTTACAATCCACGCAAAGAAAGCAGCGGTTAAAATGGTTGCCGGTATAAGCCAATACATCGATACCTGCATTTCGTCCGGTAAATCCTGAAATAACATTAAAGCTCCTAAAAAGAATGCCACGGCACCTCCGGTAATTAAAAGTCCAAATGCGGGTGTAAATGCCTCTGCCACAAATAAAATAATAGCGAGGCCTATTAGAAGAAAGCCGGCCAGGTTAATTGGCATGGCTGCGACGCCATATAATAACAAAATCAAAGCGATAACTCCTGCAACTCCGGGAATAATTCCACCGGGGTTGGTTACCTCGCCGATGATTCCATATATCGCAACCAGTGTAAGGATTAGCATTACTTCAGGCCGAAGCAGAAAACTGAAGAAAATTTCACCCAGAGTTTGAGGGATCTCATTTTTTTCCGCTCCCTCGGTGTTTAAAATTTTACCCTCTACTTCCAGCCCGTCAATTATGGTCAGAAGATCATCTATATCTTCAGCGATGTAATCGATAACATTGATCTCCAGCGCTTCAGATGCGGTGATAGATGCCCCGTCCCGTACGGCAGACTTGGCCCACTCAGCATTCCGCCCTCTCTGTTCAGCGATCGATTCAATATAGCTTTCTGAATAGTTGAAAATCTTTTGTTGGGCCACAGTGTCCATCTCTCCACCACCCATCGATACAGGAGAAGCAGCGCCAATATTTGTAGCAGGTGCCATTGCGGCAATATGGGCGGCAAGAGTGATGAATGTGCCCGCACTTCCGGCATTTGCACCTTGAGGAGCCACATAAACTGCTATGGGATGTGTACTTCCCAGGAGTGCCTGAACAATGTCTTGAGTTGAATCCAGGAGCCCACCGGGTGTATCAAGCTGAATGATTAAAAGTTCATCTCCCGCTTCCTGAGACTTTTTAAGGCCGCGAGTAATATACTGGGTTGTAGTCGGCCCGATAGTACCGTTTACATTAACGATACTTACAGTGGAAATACCGCTGTTCTGCCTTTCGTTAACTGTAATGGTATCTGAGACGGCGGTCTCACTGTCTTGAAGAACAAAAGCAGTTCCAACTACAAAAAGCAGCGCTGATATTAAAAAGGTTTTATTCATGATACTGCCAAAAGTTTAAATAGAATCAAATGGTTCCACTTTTAAGAGAAAAGTAAACCTGATGTTGTAAAAAAGAAAACAAGGTTCTTCATATTAACACTTTTAAGGCACAATCTTTAGTTACGCCGGTAGAATGAAAATAAAAAAAGAGGTGCCGTTTAAGCACCTCTTTCCAAACGTTTATCCGGCGGTGAATGCCGATTTACTTTTTACCCTTCTTCAATTTTTTCTTTGTTTTCTTTTTAGCCTCTTCTACCTCTTCCGGCTTATTGGAAGACATCTGCTTATTAATAATAAACTGCTGGGCTACTGAAAGAACATTGTAAACCAGGTAGTAAAGACTTAAACCGGCAGCAAAGTTATTGAATATAAACAGCAGCATTACCGGCATGATATACATGAACACTTTCATGTTTGGTCCGCCACTCGGTGCTGCACCTGAGCTCATCCCTCCTGTTACTTTGGTTTGCAGGAACATTGCTGCAGACATCAGAAGAACAAAACCTGCGAGCTGATCTCCCAGCAGCGGGATTGCAAATGGGAGGTCTAAAATATAGTCCGGTGCCGATAAATCAGATGCCCAAAGGAACGACTCTTGCCTGATTATCATCGAATTCTGGAAGAAGAAAAAGAGAGTAATCAAAATCGGGAACTGCATCAGCATAGGTAAACAACCGCCCAGCGGATTCACCTTGGCCTTTTTGTAGAGAGCTATAGTCTCTTTCTGCTGCTTCTGAGGGTCATCCTTATATTTTTCCTGAAGCTCTTTGAGCTGAGGCTGAAGCTCCCGCATCGCAGCCATACTCTTGAAACTCTTTTGAGTAAGAGGGAACAGCATCAGTTTAATTATGACTCCAAAAAGGATGATCAAGATCCCGTAGTTGGAGATAAACATGCTGCCAAATGCAAAAAATGGAATGATGGCGTATCGAACAAGCGGATCAGCAAACCATCGAAACAGCGCATATCCAATTTCTACAACATCGTATGCATGCTCGTCATAATCTCGGAGGTCGTAGTAGCGCAATGGCCCGGCGTACATTTCGTAAGATAATACAGGGTTGTTTACAATTCCGGACTGCACGAATACCTGGTAGTGGTGTAATGTAGTTGGCTCACTTGGGTCACCATCAAGCTCACCAATCATAGTGGATGCATTGGAGCCGGTAACCGGTTTAATATATTGACCGAAAAATCTTGTTCTGGATGATACCCAATCTATAGTTCCGTTGATTCTCTGTTCATTGCGCCCTACAGCATCCATCTGGAATTTTTCCAGTACGCCCCCGGCATACGTATATGCCATACTGTTTTGAGCGTCTTGCACACGGTCTCTCTCAGTAAGGTTTAGCGGGGATTTCCACCCAAAGTCAACATTTGTACCGCTGATGTACGACTGCATATTATTGAGTTCAACATCCAGGTCAAATGCGTATTGATCGGCGTGGAATGTATACGTAAATACAATGGAGGCGTCATTTTCTATAGGTAACCGATATGAGAGCGTAATACTTTCTTCTCCGGATAGTGTAAACTCCTGCCCATCAAACAGTGGTTCGAACAGAAGCTGATCGGTCTCAATGTTATAGTTCTGAAAGGATAAAAACTCAAGTGAGTATGCAGATTTAGTAGTATCGGCAATCATCTGTACCAAATCCTGATCCCAGGTTTTGTGCCCAAGAAGAGTAAACTTGGATGGCCCTGCACCAACATTGGTTAACTGCAATTCATAAAAAGGTGTGCGAACTACCGCCATGCTGGTATCGGCAACACCTGCTTCTTCAAAAACCCCCAAACTTGGTCTTCTTGGTTCTGCAGCTGTTTCGGTTTCAGGGGCTTGTTCAGTTTCTGTAGTCTCACGCTGAACTACCGGATCCTGAGGTTCTGCCTCCTGGTCGATCTGAGCCGCGGCAATACTGTCTTGTCTCAACTGTTCCTGTCGTTGTCGCTCAACTTCTTCCTGGCTGGGCATTGTAAACCATGCCCATGCTATTGTGAGAACAAAAATGAGTAAAAGTCCTGTGACCGTATTCTTATCCAAAATTACTTCCT
>LKNA01000112.1 GCA_001564065.1 Chitinophagaceae bacterium T5-Br10_B2g13 | reverse complement strand
TTTTGTATTCAAATTCAGCTATACCGGTGTAGTTTAATTCTTGGACTATTTTTTTGGTGTTTTCTATAAGATATTCCGGCACTTCACAACTTTCTCCCACAATATTATCTCCATATTCTGCAGGATACCCCCTTACTTTTCTGCCGGTAAATAACGCCTTAATCTCAATATTACGGTTCACATATATACCCATGGTATACATGGTATCAGAATTACCTCTTACATATTCCTGAAATACAATATATGACAGTATCTCTTGATTTGAATCAACGTACTTATTTAAATCTTCCCTGCTGTTTATAACAACTAACCGATTTTCTTCCAATAATTTATTTAGTTTTTCAGAATCTCCATCCGGTACAGATTTAAATTTTGCTTTCGCTACCACCGGGAAAGAGTGCGATGAAATATCATTGAGTTTTTCATTCTCCCATGTATATGGAGTCAAATAGTTTGCCTTATTCCCGACTTCATAAAATTTATCTTTGTTCAAGATCAATTCTACACTTTGTTGATTGCTTGAACAAATATGTGCAACTGTTTCAAGCCTTTTTTTATGACGAGAAACTGCTAATGCCCATTCATCATTTGTTGGGAATAGAACAGGTTTATTTTCTTGCTGTACACAATATTCATATAGCTGATCGATAAATACTTTTTCATTATACTTTGGATCTTCGCACTTAATGAATTTAGAAGCATAACGAGAATAGGTACCTATTCCACGAAAACAATCCATTGCAATACATTCGATACCGACTTTATTCAGTTCCTGAATTATGCTCAAACCATTATAGCTACAATTAAATACGATGGCCTTGTTTTTATACATTTAGTTAGTCTCGATTTTCTTATGTGGAGTTAGCTTCTTAGGAAAACCTAAAGTGGTAGCAAGACCATTATAGAACCAATATAAAATGTGACGGGCATTAGATATCTTGTAAAAATATCTTCCCCCCTTCTGAGGTTCCCCATAATCTCCTGACTCAATTTGATTTATTGCTTCAATAATTAAATCTGCTGTAATAGAAGAAACTAATTTCAATATTGTTTTAGGAGTGTAATACCATTTTAAGCTCATTTTTTTTTGAGCAACTATATTACCTGTATCAAATTTTTTGTCCATTATATGAACAGTAGCTCCGGTTTGATTTTCCCAATTTGACCAGTAATGTTTAAAAACACTTGCTCCCTTATAATCCGGTAGATAGGAACTATGACAATTCAAGCTCACTTTTTTAGGTAATGTTATAATATCACTGGGCAGAAGTGAATTCCATCCGCAACAAATTAAATAATCAGCTTTTTCTGAATGTATAATATGTTTGAGATCTTTTTTAGTGTCTATTACAAACGATTTGATCTTATTTTTATCAATAAGCTTTTGAAGCCTACCATTTTTCCCGTTTGTGACCACACTAAATTGAACTGAATTAATCCATTCTTTTTTGACTAACTTTTGCAGTACAATAGCAGGTTTTATATGGTTAGAATTTGCCAAAAAAAGAATTTTCATATTCCTATCGAAAACGCTGCTGATAATTAATATCCTCTTTCAAAATTACTTCGCTTTTTGGATAATTTTCTATAAACCAAACAAGAAAAGCAGTAGGGTCTATTTTATCATTCATAAGCTCATTTCTTTTATTCAAATGTTTTTGCTTAATCTGAGGATCTTCAAGTAGCTCTTTCACTTTTCCTAACAAACCGGATCCATCTTTTAAACAGGTACTCAATCCATATTTTTCTTCCTGCTCCTTGCAATAACTTACTTCAAGAGAATTAACATAAATTGTAGGGGTACCCAAAATCGCGGCTTCTGATCCAGTAGTTGCACCTTCACTAATACATATATCAGCTTCAGCTAATACTCCATGCAGCATTTCAGGTGGAAATGTAACTTTGTACTTTTCAAATTTCTCCGGAAGTTCTCCTTCTGATGAGATGAATACTTTACCATATTGGCTGAGTAAGCTTATTAAATTTTCTTTTATTTCGCTTGAAATTCCACCTTGTCCAACATCATGAAACGCATTCCAGGAAACAAATCTTAAAACAAAATATCGCTCATCTTTTTCTACGCCTAATGTTGATCTTATTAATACATCATCATAACTAAAATAATTAGAATGCAAATAAAGCAGCTCCATATACGCTTTAAATTTAAAATGGTTTATCCCATAACTTTTCCGGTATACGTCTGGTGTTAAATAAGAACTGACTAATTTCATCAGCATTCTAGAGGCATTTATGTGATCTGAATCACCGGTAGATATACACGGCTTTCTAATAATCAATGAAACATGAAATGCATAGAAGGGACCGTGACTTAAAAAAATATCAGGTTTAAATTTTAAAGCATGCCACAATAGTAATAAATCTGTTTTTATTGTATAAAGTATTTTTCCGTATAGTGTCTTCGCACCTTTACCCCTATTTATATATGGAATGTTTTCAGCATCTAATAAATCGTGAATTACTTCTCTGTCTCTGGCAGTTATTAAAACTTCATGTCCTTTGCCCTCCATAATTTTTATAAAGTTTTTGAAGTAATGAACATGAGCCGGATGGCCGATGTCGATGAATATTTTCATAAATTTTATAATTTCTAATCAATAAACTTTCTAAACCAGAGCTCTATATTAATCCACTTCCAAATCTCTTTTGAGATGTTTATTTCTTTTTTTAGGTGTTGAGCATATTGCTTTTGCACTTTTACTTCATCAAAAATCCCGCGATTTTTAAAGCTTTCAGAATAGATTATATCTTTGATAAAGTCTTCAAATTTATTGGTCCTAAACCAATCATCCTGTGGAGTTGTAAATCCCATTTTATCTTGTCTCGTCCTAATCGCCTCAGGAAGTGTACCTCTCATAGCTTCTCTTAAGATATATTTTGTTTGTCCTTTTTGAATTAACCGATCTGAAGAAAGTGCTAACGTTTTTTCAACTAACCTATAATCAAGAAATGGTACTCTTGACTCAAGGGAAAACCACATAGAGTTTCTATCTTCCCATTTTAATAGATGTTCCAACTTATATTCAAAATGGTTTAGCAATGACTGTTGTAGATTATTCGATTCGTATAATTGCCCTGCAATTTCATTTTGTGATGAATATTGATTGCTAAATTCACTATCTATATATCCTTTTTCGTTAAGTCTCGCCGTTGTTTTTAGTGCTTCCGGCAATAAAAAGAATAGAAACGTCTTAAAACCGAACGCAGATTTGTGTTCTTTTAAATAATGGAAAGATTCATTCAAAAGCTTCATAATCCTTGCGGTATATAACAGCTCTTTAAAATAATTTCCAAAAAAATAGTGATACCCTGCCAACTTTTCATCCGCTCCTTGTCCATCTAAGGTAACCTTAACATGGTCTTTGGCTAATTCCATCACTTTAAATTGTGCATACGGAGAAGTTGAAGGAACCGGCTCAGCATGAGCTTCAACGAAACTATGTACATCGTTTAACAAGGTATCAGCATCAGGATTTATAAAATGCATATTGGATAAATCATTGCTAAACAAATTAATGAATTTTGATTCATCACCGTATACACCATCCCCGTAAATTGCAGAAAAAGTATTCAAATCATCTTTTTGGTAATCATTTAGCAAAACTGAAACTATACTGGAAGAATCTAACCCACCACTCAGGCAAACCCCAACCGGCACATCACTACGCAATCGTAAACCTACTGCTGTTGAAAATAAGTCTCGGTATTCATTTGCTGTTTCGAAAGGTTTAGCATTTTTTACTCTATCCTTTATATCATACCACTTTTTTATATCAAAACCGGATCTGCCCGCATTTAAATCTACTTCAAAATAGTGTCCATGCTGTAACTTTTTTACCTCTTTAAAAAAAGTTCTTTCTGATTGATCTGTTCGATTAAAGGCCAAATAATCAAATATTGCCTGCTCATCAGCAGTTGGGTTGCCATTTAAAAACTTCAGCAGCGGAGGAATTTCTGATGAAAAAGAAAAATTACTCCCATTAAGTGTATAATAAAAAGGTTTAATTCCATATCTGTCCCTTGCTCCAAAAAGTACATTCTTTTTTTTATCATAAATTGTAAATGCCCACATGCCATTTAATTTATGTAAGACATCTTTCCCCCATTTACGATAAGCATTCAACAGTACTTCACTGTCGGTATTAGACTTAAAAGAATAACCGTCTGTTTTTAAGATTTCTCTTAGTTCTATGTAATTATAGATCTCTCCGTTAAATGTTAACACATACCGGCCGTCATTTGACACCATGGGTTGATGTCCGAAATCAGAAAGGTCTAAAATACTTAATCTTACAAACCCAAGCCCAAGGTTTTTATGAAGATAAGTTCCATCATCATCCGGACCACGATGTTTAATCAGATCTTTCATTTGATCGATTTCGCGCGACTGAATTTCACCACCTTCAAAATCTACTATGCCACAAATTCCACACATATATATACACAATTAAATATTCCGATAAATTTCTACAATCTTTTTTGCAACTGACTCGGAATCCAAACCGAGCTTATTGATTTTTTTTAAACCATCAGTTTCACCATGTTGTTTAGAAAATTGAATTGCCTGTTTCAATTTTTCAGTATAACCAACTACATCAAATGAACCTACATAACAACCTTCCACATCTTTTACAACCCATGAAGCATCCCCAACATCTGTTACAACCATGGGGCAATTACAAGCCATTGCTTCTTTAACCACATTTGGTGAACCCTCCATATAAGATGCCATTACAAAAACATCCACAGCATTTAAATATTTAAGAACGGAATCATGATCAGTTGGATATGGGACTATCAGTTCTATATTCGAGTCGGCTAATCTATTAATAGAATCTTCTATCAGCTTAAAATTCTTTCTGGGATTATTTGGATCGCCAAGAAAAAGAATATTTGTCTTTTTAGAATCTAATCTGATATTGGTTGTATCTGAACCTTGATTTCGTTTCACTTTTTCAAGTTCTATCCCATTCGGAATAATATGAGATTTACTCTTTTGATAGACATACGATGCAATATTTTCTGATTTACTTATGATAATATCAACAAAAGGCTGAATAAGCCAGGTTAAAATCGTTAAGTATCTACTGGTCATAGATGCTTTCTTTCCTTTGTAATCCCCGTAAGCATCATTCCCCATCAATGACAAAACAATAGGTTTATTGCATCGAGAAAGTACCGCAGCCCACCCACTTAAAACATAATGAGCATGAACGATGTCTATATCGTTGTTTTTAACATATTCACGAATTCTTTTTCTGTTGCGAAAATACCCTTGTACTCCTTTTCCTATAATTGGAAGAAAATGCACCTCTAAATCACTCTGTTTATTCAAGGATTCTCCTTGTGTTTTTATGAAGGGAGCAATCTCTAGGTTTTTTGAGTTTCCACTTGCTACAAATAATATATTCATCTACTAAACACCATGTACATTAAGCCTTAAAATATTCCAATAGACAGTTATTATTAAAATTAAACCCAAGTATAAAATCCAAACCACCTTATTTTTTGACCTTGAGAGACCAACTGCAACAAAAATAAATAAGAGAGGCATCCCTAAATATGAAAACCGAACTCGTGTAAAAAAAATGGTTACAACCATTGCAAATGAATAAGCAAAGGTAAACCCCCAAACCGGCATACTGCTAAAAAATTTATCTTTCAATGAATAGTAAATACCGGGAAATGAATAAAAGACCAATATATTCCATACAATCTCTCCTGCCATGAAATACCAGTTAGAATCATGTGAAGTTTCGAATCTGGTTGGAACATTAACCATGCCGGGAAATGGTGGAATTATTGAACCGGCCAAAACCACAGGTGCTAATATGACATTTTCAATTTTAATTATATCTAAACCAAAATTTTCAAGTCTCATATCTGCCATTCTTCCTTCCCCATGGCTTTCAGCATCCAAAAATCGATCTATAAAAAACTGATACTCACCCAACCAATACATCAAATATCCAAATATAAAAATAGCTACCGTACCTATACTCCAAGATTTAATTCGACTACCCTTATATTTATTCAGCAAGAGTGTGCCGGAAACCAATAGAACAAGAATTAACCCTACAACCGTACGGAAGAAAAACAGACTAAACAGTGAAAATACAAGTATTGAAATATGAGTAAATTTTAATTTTTGCCCGTTGACCGCTTTTGTTAAAAAATAAACAATCACCATTAACAAAAAAAGGACAACCCCTTCCTTTGAAATAACAACACTAAAGAAGAGAGCTAGAGGAAAATGCATAAATAATATTCCCGCTGTACGTCCAATCTTTTCTCCCCAAATTATTTTACCGATTCTGTAGAGCATAACTACAGAAATACTTCCTAAGGTAGCAATCACTACCGTGGCCATAAAATAGCTATCAGCAAAAATTGCAAAGATAAAACCGATGAACAAAGAGGGGCCAATGTTGTCTATCGGAAAGTAAAAAGAGCGCGCAGTTTCGTAGGCACTACTAAAGTCGAAACTTCTGAAATGTTCAGCAACCATTAAAGCTTCTCTGTGATAAGCTTCCCCATCAACAGAACCTACATGATTCGGTATTCCCCATTCAACATATGCAACCGTTATTAATATGATACTTGCTATTACTCTAAATAACAGACTGTACCAGAATAGTCTTCTCTCAAATCGTCTTGAAGGTAATTTTTCCCAGCGGTTAATACAGATAGATAATGTTGAAAAATACCAAACAGAAATACCAATTATGATTAGAAACCACGCGGGGTGTACTGCTCTAACATTAAAATATACCAGTACAACGCCACAGAGAATAAGCGTATAAAGCATACCAATCTTCGAATGATTGGATGTCCAATTCCTAAAATTGTTAGGGTTCATACCGAGTTAACTAATTTTAAGTCAATAATTTTCAATAACACTTTAAATATACCCGGAAACCTCAATACTTAGTTTCGCAAAGTTAAGATCCTGAAAAAAACAACTGTCGGCTTCCCAAAAACTGGTCCAGTCAAAAGTAGAATATTTAGGTTAATTTAACAGTTCTATCGGTGATTTATACTACAAAGATTTATGGCGAAGCTAACACAACCCATTTTATATTCCGACATCTCCTTCTCACAGTCGTATTTAGCATTTTAACCAATTGGGAGTATCCCACCTACATATAACAAATAATAAGGGAGACAAATTATACCAATGAAATAAAGGCATATTTTAAAGTGCTCATACATTTTAATCGTGCTCTACCGATCAATTAAAACAGAATAACTAAAAATATTGCCTTGCTCATACCAAAAAAAATTAAATCTTCTCCAGTAAATGCTGAACTTTAATGTATAAAATTTCTATAAACAACTGATACTGAAGTATCGTTTAAGATATTACACACGATGTATAATGAATAAGTATTGTAATACTTATTCATTATTTTGTTCAAACAGCTTTTCCGGTGTTCCAAAATTTGATGTAGCGCTCAGCTACATTTACAGCATCATGCACTTCCTCCACATATTTACGAGACTGTTTCCCAAGCTTCTGAATATTATTTTTATTCAAAACTATCTGCTCAATTTTTGAGTAAATATCGTCAATATCCGGTCTGATATTTATAACAGGACTTTCATCCACACCCAAAGACTTCATCTCTTCAGGTTCACAGCCACTCATTACTACCTTCCCCATTGACAAACCAATTAAAGCGTTTATTCCATAACAATAAGTGTTGCACTGATCAATTAGTATGTTGCACTTAAGTACTCTCTCATGATATTCTTCCAGTGGTAATCTCTCAACAATATCAATGATTACATCATCCGGATACTCTTCATCAATTCGTTTAAGTGCTTCTATAATATAGTTTGACCCCTTCATACCGGGTCTTGTTATTCCGTGCAGTATCCTGACTTTTCCATCACAAAGAATATTTTCATTAAAGTTATATTCAGATATATGAATTGGCATCGGTATTACAGAAGAAAGATTTATTTTATCTTCAAATGTTTTATATCCTATTTTATATTCATATGCTGCAGGGATAACGCCATTTACTTTTTTAGCAAGTTTTTTATTCCATTCCAATGCCTTATAATCACGTATCTTTTGTGGAATGACATTTGAATAATTAATCTCAGCATCAATTGGGTTATAATCCATCTGCTTTCTTCCAATTTGCACATAAATCGGATCGTTTCCGCAGGCAACAAGAAACGATAACTTATTCTGTTTAATTAATTTTTTATAGCAATAAGAATTAAACCATTTGCCATAGAATGGTATAGAATTATGAAACTTCAAAGGACTGATAAATTGTACAATATCATAGCATTTTAGCTTATATAATTCTTTTGAAATCGTGAATTGCTTCAAAAAAGCATTAAACTTTTTATACTTACCCCATTTTTCTGAAGGCCATAGATTGACATCAATAGGTATTTTTTTAAAACCATCCGGTGACCCTGCCAATGTTACGTTATGTCCGAGCGATTCTAAACCTAATTTCAATGCTCTGTGAAAACCACTGAATTCACCAACTAATAGAATTTTCATTTAATACTTGTTGAAATTTTGTAAGTATCGTTTTTTCGCAATGTATAGTTCACATACAGTAAAGCTGAAATATTTGATATTGACACATATAAAAACATATATTCATATTTATGCATTAAAAATGTAAAAAGACCTATTAATGCGGTTAAGCTAATAATTATATTGATGTGTAAATAGTGCCTTTCGTGATAAACTAATTTAACAATAATGTCCTGGTTTCTATATAAAGAGAAAGTAAATACCCCTATTAAAATAGTCAGGATATAGACACTAATATTTGGGTAATGTGTAATGCTTAGTAAGTTCAGTAAAAATTCTATATTCACATAAATAAGCATACTTAATAGTACATATCCCAAAAGGAAGATATGCTTTATTTTTTCATTCCTTTTGAATCTGCGTCGAAATATTTCAGGTTTATCTTTATATGCTACCAACTTTTGATTTATAGGATCAAAAATATTTTTCACAAATCCATTTCCTGCACTTAGTAGTTTTTTTGCCAATGTATACGAACCAAGGCTATCATTTGGTAAAAAGACTGAAACCAAAAATTGATCCAAATGTTTATATGGATACATTATATATGACGACAACGCCAAGCGCCATGTATGATGTAATTTTGACTTAATAGATTCATAAGCAAGAGTCGAAAAATCTAAGTATTCATAAATAAGAATAACAACTATAATAAAAACAACGATTGGTAGTAGAACAACTGTCCATATATATGCATCAAAACCAAATTTTATAAAAATAAAAAGTGCTGCAAAATTACCGAATACATTTACTGATTTTGAAACCAATGAAGCACTTATATATCGATTAAATGACTTTAAGAGTAAACTAATAGAATCCTTGGCAGCTACAATTATTGAAATTAGAGACATTGAAAGAAATAATATTATATAATCTCCATTAAACTTGGTGTTAGACATATAAAATACATACAGAAAAGCAGGGATTAGTAATAAGAACCCAACTAATAACCTCAAAGTTAAGGATTCAGTAACTATCACTTTTATCTTATATTCTTCATTTTTTTCTTTCCAGGATAAGACATTTCTAATTGCATAAGTATCAAAACCGGTATTTGAAAATAATACAACAAAACCATCTATTACAACTTTTACTCCTACTACTGCATATAACTCAGCAGGAATATTTGCTGCCACATAAAATGTTGAAAAAAAACTTACCGCTAAACCTAAAACCTGTATAAATACAAGGACAGCACTCTGCTTCATTTTATATGATTATTTATTCAATTTTATCATCATGTTATATTTATTTTTAATAACTCTAAATCGTATAAATTATCAACTTCAAACCACCCCCTGTTAATCGTATGATAATGCAGTTCGTCCATTGATGCCAAGTGATTCATCAAATCAGTCATATAAGCATTCTTCAAATCACGACCGCTGTTCCAGGCATTTTCCCTGCATGATGCATCTTTATTGCATGAGTGATATTCTTCTTTTAAGACCCTACAGCCTTCAGCTGTAAGTTTTATCAACCCTATGAACTGGCCTTCAATCTCTTCAATACTGTTTGCTTTTTTGCCTAATGAGCGCACTTTATCTCCCTCACCTTTTTCAAATGATTCGGCATCATCAAGCGGGTCTTCGCAACGAGATTCCCAGTACGGACGCCAATCTTCGTCGGAAGCAATTACGATATCATTTTCATTCTCCATCAATGAATTCAATACATTTTCGGAATATATGATATCACCGTATGAAATAATCAGGTTTCCTTTTATATGTTCTTCAGCACAAAACAGGCTGGCAATCATGTTGGTAGTCGCGTAGTCCTTATTATAGACTTTGGTTACACCGTCACCGGGAATGACTTCCTCTTTATAACCAGTGGCAACCACGATATTATCAATACCGCATTTTTTCAGAGTTTCCAGTTGCCGTTCAAATAA
>LKNA01000111.1 GCA_001564065.1 Chitinophagaceae bacterium T5-Br10_B2g13 | reverse complement strand
GATCAACAAAGGGTTCCACCATGAACCGACGGGATTTTATGAGCCATTCCGGGCTACTGTTCGGTGCATCAATGCTTTCACTGCCACACGCACTGTCGATGATAGCACGGACGAAAACAACGACTGATGCTTCAGCCCTTAATAACTGGGCTGCGGTGCGGGGTCAGTTCGCGCTTGATCCGCAACTTATTCATATGGCGGGATTTTATCTCGCTTCACATCCTGCCCCGGTTCGGGAGGCGATTGAACGACATCGCAACGGCTTTGATGCCAATCCGCTTGAGTACCACCATGACAACGCTATGAAGTTTGAACTTGCCGCGCTTGATACAGCCGGCCGTTATCTTGGCGTTGATCCGGCCGGCATCGCCATGACCGACAGCACCACCATGGGGCTCGGCCTTATCTATAACTCGATAGAACTGAAGCCGGATCAGGAAGTCCTTACAACAACGCATGATCATTATGCGACCTGGCGCTCTCTTGAATTACGAACCGAACGCAGCGGGGCCACCGTACGAAGAATCAGCCTTTATGAGCGCGGGGAATATGCAACGGCTGATGCCATGGTTGATAAGCTGGTCACAGCTATCACACCACGAACCCGACTGATTGCGGTGACATGGGTGCATTCCGGCACGGGTGTAAAACTTCCGATAGCCGCCATGTCGCGCGCCATAGCGCAGATAAACCGCAACCGGAATGCTGATAATCAGATTCTTTTAAGTGTTGATGGCGTGCATGGGCTGGGTATTGAGCAAGAAACACTGAGTGAACTCGGTTGTGATATTTTCATTGCCGGAACGCATAAGTGGATGTTCGGGCCGCGCGGCACCGGACTGGTATATGCGACACCGCGGGCGCGTCAATTGCTCCAGCCAACCATCCCCCCATTCCCACCGGTTGTGTTCAGCAGCATGTCGCAAGAGGAGCGGGTGAGCCGTGTAACATGGGGTATGGAAATGTCACCGGGTGGTTTTCACTCTTTTGAACATCGCTGGGCCGTTACTGAAGCGTTTACTATGCACGAAGAAATCGGCAAGGCCGCTGTCACATCACGCACTCACGCGCTGAACCGGCAGATAAAGGAAGCGCTGGCTAAGATGCCGCACATTACAATGCATACGCCGATGTCTGATGATGTCTCAGCCGGTATGGTATGTTTTGAGGTTAAAGGCATGAGTCCTGCGGAAGTGGTTGCCCGCCTGCGAGAACGATCGATTGTTGCCAGCACAACGCCTTATGCCGTTACGTATGCGCGTCTATCAGCAGCCATCTTCAATACAGAGCAAGATATCGAACGTTCCATATCAGCCGTGCACGCACTTGGATAATGTGAATGTGGGGAACACAAAGAATCACGAAGTTCTTTTCAATTCTCTCCTTCGTGTACCTTCGAGTCTTAGTGTCTTCGTGGTAGAAAAACAAACTCCGAAACATGACCACACTCGGAATAAATGGCCACGAAGTCACGAGGGCACGAAGTTTCACGAAGATTTCTACTTGATCTTACCTCATTCAGCAATTTTTGACCGGATAGTCCAAACATTTGCGCGGATTGTCCAAGACTGCGGTCGGTTGAGCTGCTACATTCAAATCAGATAAGAAGTTCTTCTCAAATCAAACAATCAATAACATGAAAATTAAATCCAACAGATTCTACTCCATAGCCGGAGCAGTAATGATCGCAGTCTTCATGACGGCCTGCGTTCAAACGCAAAACAGTAATCCAAATGTAGAGATCATAGAAGGCTTGTATGAAGCATTTGCAGCCGGTGATGGCGGGGCTGTTCTGGCAACGTTCTCACCAGATATTGTGTGGAATGAAGCCGAAAGCAATTCCCTGGCGGATGGCAATCCGTATATAGGTCCTATGGCTGTTGCGGAGGGTGTTTTTGGCCGAATCGGACAGGAGTGGGAAACATTTACACTTACAGATCAGACCATCTACGCTGTAGGAGATGATATGGTTTTGGCAACCGGAAGATACCGGGGAACGCATGCTACAACCGGAAAGTCGATCAATGCACAACATGTCCATCTATGGTGGTTTGAAGACGGGATGATTACTCGATTTCAACAGTATGTAGATACCAAACAGCTGGCCGATGCGGAGACGGAGTAAAATCTATAGGCTCGAAGCTTCGCGAGTTTTCTCCTTAATCACCTTCGTGTAGCTTCGGGTCTTGGTGCCTTTGTGGTAAAAAACAAGGCCTGAAAATTAGCCCGTGGACCGGGGGAATAACCACGAAGTCACGAGGGCACAAAGGTTCACGAAGTTTTCTACTTGATCTCACCCTATTCAGCATTTTTTGACCGAATAATCCTAATATTTGCGCCGATTGTACAAGAGGGTTAGTCAGTATTGACATAGCTTATTAAGACGGAAGTTCTAATTTAATCACTCACACCAAACACTTATGAAAACAGCAGGCATCATTGGCGGTTCCGGGTACATCGGCAGTTATGTGACTCAAAAATTTCTCACCGAGGGGTACAAGGTTAAGGTTTCAGCCACGGATATCTCTAAAAAGAAAAAGTATCAGCATCTTCAAAAACTTGAACTTTCAGAAAACCTGGACATTGTTCAGGCCGACGTGACGGACATCGATTCCCTGAGGGCGTTTATGGATGGATGTGATATTGTAGTTCACACCGGAACGCCGTTTCAGCTGGACGTAAAAGATCCAACCAAAGAGCTCTTTGAGCCCACCATCAAAGGCACCGAGAATTTCCTGGAGCTTGTTCAGGAATCGGGCACGGTAAAGCAAGTGGTGGTTGTAGCGTCCGTTGCCGCATTTAATACAGGGTATCCGTTGCCGGTTGAAGGGCTCCCGGCCGATCATCTCTATACTGAGAACGATGAACCACACCTGAATGAAGAGGGGCATCCATATTGTCAGGCGAAATATTACGCTGACCAGGTTGTCCGGAAATTTGTAGCCGACCACTCGCAATCCGATATCGACATTGTAAGCGTGTATCCAACAGGCGTGATGGGGCCGGCACTTTCCCAGCGGGATGATTCCACATCCATGGGCCTTCAGTATCTGTTCAAAAACAGAATTGCCCCCAACCCATTTGTGCAGATGCTTTATGACAGCGACATGGAGTTTGCCATCGTGGATGTCCGCGATGTAGCCGAGGGAATTTTCAGGGCAGCCACCAAGGGCGGTCTGCATGGCAAACAATACTACCTGAGTAACGAAAGCTGGAAGGTGTCGGATATTTCACGAATGCTGAACAGTGAGCCGGTTCGGGAAAAACCGAGATTTGTGTACAGCGGCAAACGTGCGGAACGGGAATTGGGACTCACGTATAAACCGGCCGCGGTATCATTTTCCGATTATGCAGCATAGTGTTAGAGGGTTAATCTGAATTCAAAATAAGGAGTTTGATCATTATCGAAGGGATCCCTCCACTCACTCCGTTCGGTCGGGATGACACAGGTGGTAGGATAAAGCGGTGGACATAAAGTGCTTTTCTGTAAGGGTATGGAGCTGAGGGATCTCCTTGAAACTATTCCTGCTCATCTAAAACAGGGAGATGATTCAATCAAAACAAACTGTTCTAATTATAAGTTTGAGATTGAATTCAGAGTTCGAATGATGCCGCACCTACGGCGCTTCTTTTTAATGAGGCATTTTTACCCCAAGGAAAAGCTATGCATTCCCTTGGGGCTACGTATATGCCACCCCGAAATGGTGCTGGATTATCCCCCTGAAAAATGTGAGTCCTAAAAACTGTTTGTAAGCACATTTGTATAAGAGGCTACAACCCAAGCACCGTAGGTGCGATATATCTTAGATTGAATTCAAAAACTCCATCTTAATTTCCAAGCTCCGTCGGCAGTGGTGGCTGTTCCCGCGGCACATCGTCTTCGTACGTCTCGAGTTGTTTCAGAATTTCCTCGATAGCTGCCTCCAGCTGTGTGTCCCGGCCTTCGTTTGCCGCGATGGGATTCAGCTTCACCTCAATATCCGGTGCAACGCCCTCATTCTCTACTGACCAGTTATTATCTCTATCCACAAATCTGAAGTGCGGAACGGTCATTGAGCCGCCATCAACAAGAGGCGGATTGGCTGAAATTCCGATCAGGCCGCCCCATGTTCGGGTTCCCAGAAGCGTTCCAATTCCAAGCTCTCTGAACGCATACGGCAGAAAATCTCCGCCTGAACCAGCATCCTGGTCAATCATCATTAATTTCGGACCGTGCAGGCTTCCCGATGGCGTTCTCGACATCATTCCCTGCCGATACACCCAGTTACTCAGATGCTTGCGATTCAGAACTTCAACAATGTAATCGGCTGCCTGTCCTCCGCCGTTCGATCGTTCATCAATAATCAGAGCATCTTTATCGAGCTGAGCATGGAACATTCGGTTAAAGAATGTGTAGCCGGCGCCCGCTGTATTGGGCAGATAGATATATCCCACTCTGCCATCCGTGGCTTCATCTACGGCTTTTCGGTTGGCCTCAATCCAATGCCAGAGCCGCAGCTGATTTTCCGACGAAACAGGTTCCACATCAATGTTGCGGGAGTTACTTCCGTTTGCACTCGTGGATACCGTAAGCACAACCTGCTTCCCGACGCTGTTTTCAAGGTGTTTGAAAAGATTGTCTGCAGCCGTGAGGTTCTGTCCATTCACTGCAATAATATATTCCCCTTCGCTAGCCTCGTTACCGGGCACCGCCAGTGGTCCTTCCAGAAAAGGATTCCAAGACTCCCCGGTATAAATCCGGCTGATTCGCCACCGGTCATTTTCAATCACAAAATTAGCCCCAAGCAGCCCACCGCTTGGTCCGCTTTCTCTGTGCACGTCACCGCCTCCAACACGATTGTGTCCGGCCTGGAGTTCAGCGATCATCTCAACCATCAGGTCATTCAGATCATCGCGCCGGCCCACATGCTCTACCAGCGGTGAGTATTGGTTGTAAACCGCATCCCAGTCGAGTCCATGAGCATTATCGGCATAGAAATATTGTGTCTGCATTCTCCATCCCTCATCAAAAATCTGCCGCCATTCTGCACGCGGATCAACTCTCATGCGCAGATCGCTCATATTGAGTGGCTTTGGTGTGATGGACTTTCCAACCGCTGCTGTTACCGGCGTCCCTCCGGATCTTTGTATAAGCAGGTGGGTTCCATTTGCACTCATGGTAAAGTTGGAGAGCCCTGAATAGACAATCTCATCGGTTCGCTCTTCGAAGTCAAAGCGAAGAAGTCTGTTTTCTTCATCTGTATCAGATTCCGGGGCTTCAACTGCTGTGCCCGGCTGGACCGAGCGTTGGTAAAAAAGCGCCCCGTCCTTGCTTACATTCAGGTTGCTGTAATTCCCGATTGAAACCGGTAGGGCAATTTTTCGATCAAACAGGTTCTCAAGATCAATTCCGGGAGTTTCTTCACTCTTTTCTTCTGAATCGTTTTCATCAATCTCCTCGTCACCCGGACGAATCGTAAACGGTGACTCTCCGTCAGCCTGAAGAACAAGAGCATAAACCCCGGCGCGATACGGTCGCTCCTGGCTGGTCATATCAAGGCCAAACTGGCGCGGACCGGTATTGGTGGATGCCGCGAAGTAGAGATACTTACCGTCAGGTGAAAACGCGGGTGAAGCCACATCAGCCATTCCATCACTGATTGTATGATTAACTCCCGACTCGAAATTGTACAGAATCAAATTCCGGAAATAATTGGCCTGCATATCGGTATAGGCCATCCAGGCTCCATCGGGGGAAAGGGCAACATCAAACCCGGCCTGTCTGTCGCTCTGTGCAATCTCTTTGGTTTCAGACGATTCGAGATCGATATAGTGCAGCTTCTGTCGGTTATCTGTATAGATGATCCGGCCATTCTCAGCATCCCAATCCTGGAGGAAATAAAAATCGCTGCCCAGGGAATGGGTATCGGTTTCACCAAGCCCGGTCTGATCGCTGATCACCAATGTTTGACCGTCTAACGACTCCTCAATCCAGGCGATTTTATCCCCGGCCGGCGACCAGATAGCTGTATATTCACGCACGTCGCTGCTGTTACTCAGATTTCGCGTGCTTCCCTCCTCCACCGGAACCGTAAACACTTCACCTCTCGCGGTAAACAGAGCGCGCTTCCCGTTGGGAGAGAGACCGGCTGACTGAATATTTGAACTCACGTTTTTCCATTCGGTCAGGGTTTGCGGAAGGTCCGGGTTGATGGTGATCTCAATTCTCTCAGATTCCCCGGTCTCAGCATCCAGTTCATAAAGGGCTCCGCCTGCTGAATAAACGATACTGCTTCCATTGCCTGTAGCCCAGTGAATATCCCAGTCGGCCTGATCGGTAATCCGATCTATATTTCCACTCTCCGTATCAAACCGGTGCAGATTCAGCCGTTTATCGTGGCGATCTGAAATAAACCAGACATCATCCCCAATCCAGAATGGCTGAATATCGTTAACTCTTTCGCCCGGAATATTGGTAATACTGTTTTGTTCCACATCAAAAACCCGAACAGAAGGAGTTGATCCTCCCCTGTATCCTCTCCATCCGGCAGACCCTCCATACAATCCGTTATAGCCCGGACCAAAGTCGATGTAGGCCAGTTTGGAACCATCCTCATTCCACTGTCCCCTGAAATAGCGGGCCTCCATCTGTTTTTCCGGAGCTCCTCCATCAACCGAAACATGATAGAGCTCACCGGATCGCCCGTGATCGGTTTCCCTGCGGGTAAAAAATGCTACACTGTTTCCATCACTGCTCCATCCCGTCACAATATCACTTCCGGGATGCCATGTGAGGCGGCTTGGGGTTCCGCCATCCACCGACATTATATACACATCTGTGTTCCCTTCGTAATTGGCCGAAAAAGCTATCATCGAACCATCCGGAGAAAAGAAAGGATTATTCTCCTCCGCCGGGCTTGAGGTCAGCCGTACAGGATTGCTTCCATCCCTGTCAGCCCGCCATAAATCACCGGCGTACACAAATACGAGATGAGTTTCTGAAACAGTGGGTTGCCTTAATAAAAGAGTTCCATCATCCTGCTGCTGAAATGCCTGCAAATTAGAAGTGATGAAGAGCAAAAAAGCGGTGAGTACAATCGAGGAAAAGAGTATCCGGTTTTTCATCTTTTTATGCTTTATGGATTTGTTGAAATTGATCTCTCTATTAAAATAGAAAAATTCATTACGAAGGCTACACATTTTCGCACACCGCTCACACCTGTTACTGCAGTTCATGCAAAGTCGAGTAATCAAACGATCACAAAGTTTTCAGCAGACAAGCCGTTTTAGAAAGTTGAACCTTTTCCCTTATTAATCAACCCCTGCAAAACTGAATTACTGATTCATCTCAAAAACGTTCGAAAAGTCCAAACTTTTGCGTGGATAGTCCAAGACTGTATGTGACCTAAGCAGTACAATAGTCTTGGAAACGGGAGTGACTACGTTGGTGAATGTTGTATCTCTTGAATGTGAAAAAACCGATCCAATTCAAGTTCGGCCTGTTGGGCAGACATCTAAAAACTTAAACCAACGGAATAATAAGATGAAAAAACGAATAACCTCAACGCTGTTGCTTGCAGTTTTCGCCTTTATGGCAGTGGATGCAATCGCTCAGGAAACCGAAGAGCATGTACGCATGGAATATCTGCTTTGCTCACTGAATGAAGGATTCACCTTCCAGGATGTGATCAACAATGCAAAGGAGTACGGTGAATTAGTAACTGCTGATGGCAGTAAATACAGTCAATTTATGATGCGCCCGATGATTATCGGAGAACGCTTTGAAGGAATCACCCATATAATCGCCGGTATGTGGCCCGACGGTAAAGAACTCTACAAAGAGTACGGCAACTATGTGAATAAATACATTGATGAAAGGAGTGAAAACAGTCCGCACACCTGCAACATTACCTTTGCTACAATGGACCGGATTGTCATCAACGACTTTCGCGAAAATGAAACCATCGATCAGAGATGGCCGCTACAGTTGGCAGATTGCAACCTGAAAGAGGGGGCATCGATGGACAGTGCAATCCAGATTCAAAAGGATGCTCACCAGGCAGCAGTTGCAAACGGAATGAGAGGATATGGTGTCAATTTCCAGGTTCCTTATTTGGGATTTCAGGATTCTGAAATTGACTTCCTCTCTGCAGTGTGGTGGCAGAGTTTTGAGCACAGGGGAAATATGGCTCAAAACTACTATAAAATCGCTGAAACCCACGGACAAAG
Organism: Chitinophagaceae bacterium T5-Br10_B2g13; assembly: GCA_001564065.1. Lineage (GTDB taxonomy): Bacteria > Bacteroidota > Rhodothermia > Balneolales > Balneolaceae > Rhodohalobacter. The sequence goes on along the minus strand of LKNA01000111.1, from coordinate 2,564 downwards.
CATGAATTCCGTGGCAAGCTGCAAAAATGACCGGGCTTATTTCGTGGAGCGGATTTTTACAACGTGGGAATAACAATCTGATTACGCTAAGACAGCAGTCACCGTTTTTTGTTTTGGTTACGGGGGCTGCTGTTTTTTAAAAAAAGTATCTGTGACAATCATCAAATAACAAAGGCTACAAAAAGAAACAGACATGAAATTTTTAGTTGTTGACGACGAACGCGATGTGGAAATGCTTTTTCTGCAAAAATTCAGGAAAGAGATACGAAGCGGGCTCATTGAGCTGGAATTTGCCTTTTCGGGCCGGGATGCGCTCGATCGCCTCCAAAATACCCAGCCGCCCGATGTGATGTACATTTTTTCGGATATCAATATGCCGGGAATGTCAGGCCTGGAGATGCTTGAAAAGATAAAATCTCAATTTCCACAGATTCAGGTGAGCATGATATCGGCCTATGGGGATGATGAAAACTACCAGAGAGCCATTGATTTTGGAGCTAAAGAGTTCTTCACCAAGCCGATTGATTTTGAATCGCTGAAACAGGAAATGCAGGAGATGTTGAGTGAAGATTAAAATGTCTCTCTTTTAATGTTTGGACTATTCGTACATAATTTATCTTCTTGTACTGAAAAATCACGAATTCATTGCCATTCTCCCTTCGTGTACCTTCGCGTCTTTGTGACTTCGTGGTGAAAAAACAAAGCTTGCAATTTGGACACAACACATGAGAATGGCCACGAAGGCACGAGGGCACTAAGGTTCACGAAGAATTAAAACAGGTTATGCATTTCGGTGAAAGTACCCTCTCCATATTGCTTAAAACAACTCAAATGCGCCGATTGTCCAAACAATTGCGCGGTTTGTCCTAACCCTCTCAAACTGTTTGTAATTACATTAGAAATGAGGCTGCGATTTATATTTATCAATCTCATCTCTGAAGTGTATCGCCTGAAAAGAGAACTCACACTTGCCTTATAACAATAGAAATGACATCAAATTTCAAGATTTCAACTAATTGAATATCTAAAAATTCAACTGATTGAAATTGAATTGGAGGTGTAAAGATCAGAATAACTAAAAACAAAAAACATGGATTTACTACTTAAAGGAAAAAATGCCATCGTTACAGGTGGCAGTAAAGGCATAGGGAGAAGTATTGCTTTAAATCTTGCCGATGAAGGTGTCAACGTGGCCATTTGTGCCCGTGGTGAAGCAGCATAAAAAAGACTGAAAAAGAACTTCTGAAAAAAGGCGTAAAGGTCACCGCATTAACCTGCGATGTAGGAAACACCAAACAGTTAGATGATTTCCTTGACCAGGTAAAAGAGCAGTTTGGAACTATAGATATTTTAGTCAATAATGTATCCGCTTTAAGCCTGGGAGATGATTTCAGCGACTGGGAAACATCGATCAATGTAGATTTATTAGGAAGTGTGCGAGGCACAAGGAAAGTGATCCCCTGGATGCTTGAAGCGGGCAGTGGAAACATTTTGTTCATTTCGTCAGGTTCCGGACTTGAAGCCGGTTCGCCTCCTGCCTATGCCGCGGCAAAAGCAGCTATAATTAGCTATTCTAAAACAATGGCTATTCAATTGGCACCAAAAAATATCAGAGTTAATACGCTCGCTCCAGGTTCAGTAGAGTTTCCCGATGGACTTTGGGAATTAACCAAAACACAAAATCCACCTTTATACGAATGGGCACTCAATGCGATTCCTTCCGGGAGACTGGGAACTCCGGACGAAATAGGCAAGGTAGCGACATTCATGGTATCACCTTGTGCCAGTTGGGTTGTTGGAACCTGCCTGGCTGTGGATGGCGGACAACATAAAGCGAATTTATAAAAACAGGATCACATTAAACTTCCAACAAAAAATACGATCATGACAATAAATTATAACCGCCACTTTACTATGCTGTTACTATTCACAGCAGCACTGATGTTTACCGTCTGTGAACATTCCGGAGAAAAAACATCTGAATCGCACCACGGCGCCATGAGTTCAATGTCACATGAGTCGGGCCTTTCTCATGAAAACATGGAGGCAGGCCCGCATGTGGTCGAGTTCGCGGCACTGGTCTTTGTGTTTGCCGGTCCCTCCGAAATCTCCTCCGGCTGGACCACCTTTCGTATGCCGAACCGGGGCGAGGAGCATCACGTCATGATTCTCGTTCAGCTGCCTGAAGGCGTCTCTTATTCGGACTTCTATGCGGCCTACAATCAGAGCAGTGCAAGGCCTGACTGGTGGGGTGAACAGGTGATTATGGGCGGACCTGCCGCCCTGGCTCCCGGCCTTACAGGGGAAACGACGGTGAAACTTGATCCGGGTGAGTACGCGATGGTCTGCCCGGTTCCAACCGCCGACGGAACGCCACACAGCGCCCTCGGTATGATTCGTCCGCTCACTGTCACGGAAGAAGATTCCGGTGCGCCGGAGCCGGAAGCAGACATCACCATGACGCTCCGTGGCCTCGAATTCGAGATGGATGGCGTCATTACACCGGGACGTCATACGATTCGTGTGGTCTTTGAACATCAGCCCGAGGGCAAACCGCATGATGT
>LKNA01000110.1 GCA_001564065.1 Chitinophagaceae bacterium T5-Br10_B2g13 | reverse complement strand
TAAATATTCAGGGAGACGGCACAGTGGACGAACGTCTGCTTTCGGGTGAAGAGAATCAGGACGGACATTATTCATATCGCTCCATTATTCAGCTCACCGCGTCTGCATCTGATGAATGGTTCTTTTCAAACTGGGAAGGAGATATCACCGGTGATGAGAATACAGTCGAGATTGAGCTGTTCACAGGTACAAATATTACAGCGATTTTTAACAGAGATGAAAGTTTTGAGCTGGATCTTTCAGTTGGTGAATCGTACGTGCAGGAGCATCCCGGTGGGAAGTTAATAATCCCTGAGCAAACTGGAGGCGTCTATCGCGTGGGGTTGATTGCCAGGGATTATCAAACGGATGGTTCCACACTGATTGAAGTACCTGACGGTTTTATGCTAAGAGTATCGGAGGGGGATGAACCTGTTGCCAAGCAGCCATCTTTGATGAACCACAATGCCGAATCATCGGATTTCAGGGATGATATGATTGATGATGAAACATGGAGTTTAATCAAACGGACTGATGAGCTACATCACATACTTCGTAAAGAGGAAAGTAAAATGTCTGTCGCCGGGTTAAAATATACCGCTGCGGGAGAACCATCGAGGTTGAGTGCCGATAGTCGCTTTAAAATGAACCAGCAGGCTGAACCGGAAGATAATCGTACATTTTTTGCCGTTAATCCAAACGACAACGGCAGGATTGAGGTAGATGCTACACTTCGTAAAAACGGGACGAATGTAATCTATTACCAGGACGACTCGGTTGCGGGTACTACAGAGGAGGCGACAGATCAGGAAATTGAAAATCTGCTGAATTACTACGACAATTATGGAAAATCGATTATTGATGAGATGTTTGGAGGGTTAGGCCCCGATGGAACCACAAACCATTTTAGTGGAGGAGAGCGTCCTGCTAATGATATTGACGGAAATGGAAAGTTAATTGTACTTCAGCTGCATCCAGATAACATGATAGGCGGAGCGGCAGGATATGTGTCTGCATGCGACAGATTTCCACTTCCTGAAAATTATAACGCCGGAGGTTATTACTGTGATAAAAGTAATGAGGCAGAGATTACTTTTCTGCTGAGGCCAGAGAGTGACTTTTACCTGGGAACACTTGTTCATGAGGCGAAACATATCTCAAGTCATGGATATGCAGTATTTGGAGATCGTGAATTTCAGCCATCCTGGATTGAGGAGGGAACAGCAGAAATTGCCAAGGAGATGTCGAGCCGAACGGCGGCAGGATTTACCGAAAATCAATATCTGAAGTTTAATGATCTCTATCCGGGTTTTTCTACAACTCCGGAAACTTTTGGTATGGCGGTAACTCATGGCAGGGCCAGAAGCTTTTTGCACGCTTCTCCTGAAAATGGACTCTTTGGAAACCCTGATGAAAATCCAGGTAATTCTACGTACTACGGGGCTAGCTGGCTTTTTCATAGATTTTTAGCCGATAATTATGCAGCAACCGATCAGAATCAATTTTTTCAAAGGCTGAATGACGGAACTTACGAACGTGATGTTGCAGGCCTTTCATCTGCTACAGGGAGAAACTTTAATCAACTGTTGAGTGAGTTTATAAAAGCTGTTCAGATTGAGGGATTCAATTCTGCAAAAAACAGTTCTGATGTCTCATTTACCAGCTACGACTTTGAAGAGATTGCTTCATATTTCAGCTTAGGTGACTGGCCTTACATTTATAACTCATCTATGACAAGCGGAAGTGCAGAATTTGAGATCTCACCAGTCTATTTTTCATCAATGGTTCTGTTTGAGTTTTCTGCTGAAAACGGCGAGAGATTAGAACTTGAACTACACAATCGGTATGGCGAGATGTTAGACGAACTTCACGATGTTGCACTGACCGTTACCCGCGTTGAATAAGGGAAGATTATGAAATTAGTACCGGACCAGGAAAGCTTCTGAAAAGAAGTGCTATCTCCCTCTAAGGCCCTCTTCAGGGACCGGGCAAATCCGGTCTCCGCTATTTGCCGCATGGATAATCTTTATGATTTCGTCGATTGTTCGAACTCCGCCGTTTTGCTGGTACCAATCGGTTAACGCCTCTTCAATTTCTCCATCGGATAACACTTCGGAGAGTTCTGAAAAACGTCTCTGAAGTTCAGCGGGCCGTTCTACCCAGCAGCCAACTTCCCGGTAATCTTCATCGATTAGTAGAATCACCGGATAGGCACTTCTTTCATTGTAGGTTTGATACCGGCCGGTAATCTGGTTAGCCTGTTCCGGCGGACTTGTTATACGTAGTTCCAAGCTATGAACACGTCTTGCCAGTTTAGCGATGTACGGTATCGTATTAACAGCATCTACGGTTTCATCATTATTAATGACCAATAATTTCCAGCTTCCAGGGATTACCTGCGCAGCGGCCAGCAGATCCTCTCTGATTGGATCACTGCTGTTATAGATTGTTTGCCATTTCTCATTTTGAAGATCAGCAATGTAGGTTTCATATTCTGAACTGTTTTGATAGAGTGATTCAAATGAAACTTCTTCTGATGTATTGGCTTGCTCCTGGTTCTCTTTTTGTTGGGCACAGGAAATGAATAAGAGAGGAATGAGTAAGAAAAGGATCTGTTTTTCGGGAAATAGGTTCATGATGCTTCTTGATTGTTATAATGCGACAAATGTATGGCCAATATAAAAAAAGGCATTGCAGAACCATAAGTTTGATTACTGCCTGTCAGAATCGAATAATCACTTTCGCTTTGCGTCAAAAGATAAAACAGGGGCGGCATTTGTGACGGCGGGAGGATTATCAGCTGGAGAGGAGATCGTTCAGATGAACATTCTACAGAGCATGCTGGTTTTCGGGATGATTGTGGTTGGCGGTCCCGATTGGACTCAGCCGTTTGGGGCTTCTACAGTAACGGGTGAGCCACCCTTTGAGGTGAATGAGGTAAATGAAATCTCTGAACAGTTTACAAAGAAAGGTTTTCTATTGGGTGAACGGGTGGCGAAACTTGTTAAAAGTATGAACTCCGTAGCAGAATAAATTTCTCGCAGAGTGTCGCTGATGGATTGCTGAGTCACGCAGAGTTTTTGAAAATTTCCGTGTTTCGCTTCGCGTCAAAAGATGAGCCGTGGCTAAAAAATTAAGATGGATCCTCTTGCATCGCTTCCCACATAATCACAGCCGGATGCTTCGCTTTTTTTCCTACTCCGTCCCATATTTGATGGCGGCATGAGAATCCCTCTGAGCATATTTCTGCATCTGTACCCTCAAGACCTCGCAATTGTGGGAATAGTGTCTGTTCCCCCACCTGCATCGAGACCTCATATTTGTCCGATTCATATCCAAAACTGCCGGCCATTCCACAACATCCTGTTTGAAGCTCAATAGGATCAAAGCCAAGCAATTTAAAACTCTGTATGAGTGGGTCATTCCCAACCAATGCCTTGGTATGGCAGTGTCCATGCACAAGTACTTTCTTTCCGTTTCCGAAGTTTTCAAATTTATTAGTGGCTAAATCTGTGGCCAAAAACTCTTCCCAAAGAAAAGTGTTGGTAGTGATCGCTTTTGATTTAGGCAGTAAATCTTCACTGCAGAGGTCGGTGTATTCATCCCGAAGAGTGAGAATTTCGCTCGGTTCCAAACCTACTATGGGAATTTCCCGGTCAACGAAGGGTGAAAGCCGATGAATATTCTTTTCACAGATCTCTTTGGCTTCACCTAGAAAACCTTTGGATATTTGCGGGCGACCGGTTGGGAAGATTCCCGGCACAATCACACTGTACCCAAGTCTGTTTAAAACATGGCATGCAGATTTTGCAATTTCCGGCTCATGGTAGTTGGTGAAGAGATCAACCAGTAACAGAACTTTTTTTCTGTCGGGTTGAACAATCTGATTCTCATTTTTTTGATACCACTTATAAAAAGTCTGATGTGCAAACTCCGGTAGATTTCGCCGCGCATCAATTCCTGTGGTTTTCTCCAGTAATTTTTTGATTGGTTTCTGCCGGTTGATAAAGTTGGTCAACGGTGCAAAAAAGGATGCGAGTGGATAGAATTTCTCGGGATGACCAAAAAAGGTTTCTGTCAGTGTAGCACCATTTTCTTGGTGCCAGCCATTCATGAACTCAGCCTTCATTTTGGCCATATCCACATTGGCGGGGCACTCGCTTTTACACGCCTTGCAGCTGAGGCAGAGACTCAGTGCCTCTTTCAGCTCTTCAGACTTGAATGCACCCTTCTGCTTTCCTGAAAAGAGTTGACGAAACAGGTTCGCACGTCCGCGGGTAGTGTCTCTTTCATCCCGGGTGGCGTGATAGGAGGGGCACATGGTACCGCCGCTTTCGGCCAGTTTACGGCAAACACCGGCTCCGTTACAGAGCTCCACGGCAGAATTAAACCCTTTCTCTTTTCTCCAGTTGAATGAAGTATCTACGTTCGGCTTTTTATACTCCGGTGAAAACCGCAGGTCGGTGTCTATCGGTTTAGGATCCAGAATTTTACCCGGATTAAAGCGGTAGTGCGGGTCCCAAAGCTCTTTTACCTGCCGAAGCAGCGGCATCATCTCTTTTCCTAAAACGGTTTCGATGTAGGGAGCCCTTGCCCGGCCGTCACCGTGTTCGCCTGAAAGTGAGCCGCGATATTTTTTAACCAGATCAGCAACTTCCTGCGCGATTGACTTGAGTGTTTTTAATCCGGCTTCAGTCATTGTATCAACAACGGGGCGCAGGTGAAGTTCACCCACTGACGCGTGTGCATAAAAAACACAAGAAGTGTTGTGACGCTTGAGTATCTCCTGAAACTCTTTCACGTAATCAGGCAAATCCTCTACACGAACAGCTGTATCTTCAACAAAAGTCGGAGAGCGATTCTCGGAGCCAAGACCCATTAACAGGCCCAGACCTGCTTTTCGGAGATCCCATACCCGGCGCATTTTATCCTCATCCGTCACCACCGGGTGAGCGTAGCCAAGCTTAATCTCATTTAGCTTTTCTGCAAGTTGATCTGCCCTGATTTGAAGCTCTTCGGGATCATCCCCCTCAAACTGGATGATCAAAATACACTTTGGTTCACCTTCCAGGAAAAACCGGTTCTTTCGCTGTTCAATATTTCCTTTTGTTGCATCCAGAATGATGTCATCAACCAGCTCAACTGCGGCAGGATCCCATTTCACGGCTTCCACAGTGGCTAGCATCGCTTCATGGAGTGACTCAAACTGAGGGATGACAACTGTTTTGTATTTGGGAAGCGGAACCAGATTTACTTTGGCGGATGCGGTCATTGCCAGGGTGCCTTCACTTCCACAGAGCAGTTCAGCCAGGTTAAAAGGCCGTCCTCCTGGGGTGATTGGATCCATTTCACAGAGGCGGTCGAGTGCGTATCCGGTATTTCTTCGGATGATGTCGGGATGCGGATAATGATCCGGAATTTCATCTTTATGCGTTTTCAGGAGATTCAGCATTCCACGATAGATCTCTCCCTCCAACGAATCGAGCTTCAATTTTTGGTTGAGTTCTTCATTAGATAACGATTTAAATGTGACTGAAGAACCGTCACTCAGTACGGCGTCAACTTCGAGAATATGCTCGCGGGTGGTTTTGTGCTTGATGGAGAACGAACCGCAGGAGTTGTTGCCGATCATCCCGCCAAGCATGCAGCGGTTTGTTGTGGCTGTATCCGGCCCAAACTGAAGTCCATGTACGGCAGCTTCTCGCAGTAGCGTGTCGCGAATCACCCCGGGCTGAACCTGTGCATAACTCTTTTTCGCATTGATTTCGAGAATTCGGTCCATGTGGCGCGAGGTATCCATGATAACGCCGGCTCCCGTGGTTTGGCCGGCGAGACTGGTTCCGGCACTTCGCGCTGTTATCGTAAAATTTTCAGCTTTTGACCTTCGTACTAAAGTCTGGATATCATCCCGGGAAGCCGGAAAAGAGACTCCTTTTGGAACCTCTTCATAAAGGGAGGCGTCGTTGGCGTAGAGGCGTCGTGTAAGGGAGTCGGTTTGAATATCAGACAAAACTGGAATTGGATTGTGATCGGGATTTCAATTAACAAGGCCGGGATAACAGACTTGAGTTTTGAGTGTACACGGAATTCGGAATCTATTCAACTTCTACAGGCTATTTATTTGATGAATTAGGAAATATTCCCCTCCTGTGTAAGTAGGGGTTAGGGGAGGTAGCCAAATAATACTTCAAAACAATTTGAAGTGTAGAAGTGAACATCTATTGAAATGAATGTGAGAAAAAGAGGTTTTTTTAATCACCCCTTACTCCCCTCCTTCCAAAGGAGGGGAAGTTTTCTACTAAGTTAGAGTTTGAAATTTGACCGCCATCAAACCAGCGAGAAGTTCTCTTCAACTTTCTTAACGATCTCATCCCCGATTGACAACCCGGCGATAGCGGCCGGGCTCGGAGCGTTCAATACGTGTACTTCGCGGTCGGTGGTTTCAAAGTAGAAATCATCCAGAATATCACCATTTGGTTTGAGAGCCATCGCACGAACGCCGGAGGGAGAACCGGTCAGATCCTGCAGCTCAATGGAGGGAATGAGCTTTTGAAGATTTTTAAGAAAACCGCGTTTCGAGTAGGATCGGTACATTTCGTCGATTCCCATTTTCCAGTGCTGCGAGGCGAGTTTCCAGAAACCGGGGAAATCGGCTACTTCAATCGTATCCCGGAAATCGAATGATCCTTTTGTGTAGCCTTCACGTTTGAACGTAAAAACAGCGTTGGGACCGCACTCCACACCACCCAGTACCATTTTGGTAAAATGAACACCTAAAAAAGGAAACTCCGGATTGGGCAGCGGATAGATCAGGCCTTTCACTTTGTGTTGTGCAGAAGGTGCGAGCTCATAATACTCTCCCCGGAACGGGACAATTTTAATAGGACTCTGAACACCGGCTGATCGTGCCACACGATCGGAATGAAGGCCGGCGCAGTTGATCAGGTAGCCGGTTTGAAAGGTCTCCTTTGAGGTTTGAACCGTAAGACAGCCATTTTTTTGACTCACACTTTGAACCTGCTGATTTAATCTGACCTGATTGCCACTCTCCGTTATTTTCTCAGAAAGCACTTCACACATTCCTACAAAATCAACAATGCCCGTGCATGGTACATGAATGGCCTGAACGCCGTTGACGTACGGCTCAATCTCCAGCATCTCCTCTTTGTCGATCACCTTGATGCCTTCAATCTCATTCTGAAGGCCTCTCTCATAAATCTCTTCCAATTTTGGGATTTCGGACTCATCGGAGGCAACAATGATTTTTCCGCAGATCTCGTGAGCAACATCATTCTCCCGGCAAAATTTGACCAGCTGATGGCGACCGTCCACACAGTTTTTTGCTTTGTAGCTCCCCGGTTTGTAGTAGATGCCGGAGTGAATCACCCCCGAATTGTGTCCCGTTTGGTGAGGCGCAACCCGATTCTCCTTTTCGAGAACCAGTATGTTAGCGTCCGGGTAAGAGAGGGAGAGTTTGTAAGCAGTGGAAAGGCCAACGATCCCTGCACCGACTACCGTGAAATCATATATCATGAGAAAGTTTTTCAGTTCATAAACTAAAAAAATATAAGAATTGTTAAATCGGAACTCACGTTAGGTTCTTCTGATAAATCAATAGGTAATAATGTCTCTCAGTTATCGTATAGTAGATGAATATTTTGACAGATAATCCCTATCTTTGAAGCTTAAAGTCAGATAGATTTAACCGAATACCACGTAAAGCATTTATAACCGGATAATTATGATTTTGAATAGATTACTAAAATTGGGTTTTATTGCGATTCTTATCGCATCGTTCACCGCCTGTGGGAGCACCGATGATTCTGCAGAAGCCATTGTGGAAAATGCAGTGTTTGCCGATCTGGACGGTAACCAGGTAAGCATAAAAGATTTTGAAGGGAAGTTGGTCTTAATCGATTTTTGGGAGTCGTGGTGCGGCCCCTGTCTGCAAGTATTTCCAACCATGCATGAACTCAGAGAGGAGTATCCGGATGAGTTTGAGGTACTTGCCGTAACGGTAGGACTGAACGAAGGTCCTGAAGATGCGAGAAGATTTGCAGCAGAACACGATTACGATTTCAACTGGCTTTATGATGATACCGGTGTTTTTACAAAACTGGGCGGGCAAGGGATTCCCTTTAAAGTTTTTGTAGATCCGGACGGAAAGCTCATATCTATTGAGATGGGGTCGTACGGTCGTGAGGGCGATTACAACAAAACCAAAGAGCTGATTCAGGAATTTTTTTAGTGAGAAATTGAACATTCACTTTGGTAAACCTGTTCAGACACCCACAAGAGTTTAAATTTTAACAAAGCAACAACATGGCAGAAGTAAAAGAAGAAAAATTACCTTATAAAGTAAAAGATATAACACTGGCTCATTACGGCCGGCAGGAGATTGATCTTGCAGAAGCGGAAATGCCGGGATTGATGGCTCTCCGTGAGGAGTACAGAGACGAACAACCGCTGAAAGGCGCCCGCATTGCAGGATGTCTTCATATGACGATCCAGACGGCAGTTCTTATTGAAACGCTTATTGAACTGGGAGCTGATGTAACCTGGTCTTCCTGCAACATCTATTCCACGCAGGATCACGCTGCTGCAGCAATGGCCGAGGCCGGAGTACCGGTTTATGCATGGAAAGGTATGACTGAGGAAGAGTTTGACTGGGCGATTGAACAGACGCTGTTTTTCCCGGATGGTCAACCATTAAACATGATCCTGGATGACGGCGGCGATCTCACGAATATGGTTCTGGACCGCTATCCTGAATTGGTAGATGGTATAAACGGAATTTCTGAAGAGACCACAACCGGTGTTCTTCGACTGATAGAGCGTGAGCGAAAAGGGACTCTCACTCTGCCGGCTATTAATGTGAACGATTCAGTAACCAAATCGAAGTTTGATAATAAATATGGATGCCGTGAGTCAGCAGCAGATGCTATCCGCCGCGCCACCGACGTGATGATGGCCGGAAAAGTAGCCGTTGTTGCGGGATATGGTGATGTGGGTAAGGGAACTGCCGCTTCACTTCGAGGTGCCGGCGCCCGTGTAATTGTTACAGAGATCGACCCGATCTGTGCCCTTCAGGCCGCAATGGACGGTTATGAAGTAAAAACAATGGATAGTGCCGTTGAAGAGGGGGATATTTTTGTGACCGCGACCGGTAATAAGGATATCATCAAAGACAGCCACTTTCTGAAGATGAAAGACAAGGCGATTGTCGGTAATATCGGTCACTTCGATAATGAAATTGATGTGGCGTGGCTGAAGCAAAACTCTAAAGAAGAGAATATCAAACCGCAGGTGGATCTGTTTACGATTAACGAAACGGGACGCCAGGTTGTTCTCCTTTCACAAGGTCGATTGATGAACCTCGGAAATGCAACCGGGCACCCGTCGTTTGTGATGAGCAACAGCTTTACGAACCAAACGATTGCTCAGATTGCGCTTTGGAACCGTCCGGAGGAGTTTGAGGCTGGTGTACACGTACTGCCAAAATCATTGGATGAGAAAGTGGCACGGCTGCACCTCTCCAAGATTGGTGTGGAGCTGGAAACTCTGACTGAAGAGCAGGCGGAATATATTGGAGTACCGATTAAAGGGCCTTACAAGTCTGAACAGTACAGGTACTAATCAGAAAATTTTCTGAATGTTTTAAAGGCGTGGGTGCAGAACTCACGCCTTTTTTGTTTTGTAGAGAGTTTGAGAGTTAGTGAGTGATATTTGTGAATAAATCCCCTCCTTTTTAATGGGGGAAATAGGGGTGGTTCAATAGATCTCATTTTAAAATAGAGAGTTGAACAACTATCGAAAAAAGAATCTTAGCTCAATCTATCTGGAATGAAGTCACCGAGTCTCTAAGTTGCACTAAGGATGAAGGATGGTAATTTGTAGGGAATTATTTACAGATTTGTGGGGAAAATCGAGCAACCAACATTTGGTAAACAAAGATTGATCATACCCCTGCCTCCTTCGAAGGGGGAAACCTTGTTTTCAATTTTAGATAGTTTTCACTAAACGAAGAACTATAAAAAAAACCGCCACACCCTTTCGGGCATGGCGGCGGATCTAACCTAAAATCAAATGGATTAACTTTGTGTAAACTGAACATTCAGGTTCAGTTTCACTTCATCTGAAACGACTACGCTTCCCGCTTCAGTAACCGCGCTCCAGGTCAAACCAAACTCTTTCCGGTTGATCTTACCCGTTACGTCAAAACCTGCTTTTGTCTGTCCGTAAGGATCAACCACGGTTCCGCCATACTCAGCATCGAGTTCAACCTCTTTTGTATTTCCCCGGATGGTTAGGTTGCCAACCAGTTTATATTCGCCATCTCCAACCTTTTTGAAAGATGTGGACTCAAACTTCATCTTTGGATACTCTGCTGCATTAAAGAAATCGTCTGACTTAAGATGGTTGTCGCGGTCTTCATTACCTGTTTCGATACTCTCTATAGAGGCTGCGAAAGTGATTTTTGAGTTCTCAAAGTCTTGGTTGTCAGTCTCAATTGATGCGTCAAACTCTTTAAATTTACCGGTTACGGTTGAGATCACCAGGTGCTTCACTTTAAAGGTGATTTCGGAGTGAGCAGTATCGATTGTCCATTTTGTAAGTGTGTCGGTACTCATTGTGATCGGAAATTTTTAATTGATGTATAATTGTTTAATGTTGAACTAAAAATAATACAGAATTCGTTCCCGTCAAAATTAATTTAATATTAAGCTAAATTGTTATGAAGGTTGCAAATCACCGTTTTGAAGCTTATCTAAAAAGAAAAAAGTAGACATGGTAAATAGATTCCTAATTACGTTAATAGCATTCGTTTTTATTTCATGCTCCGGTGGTACAAATGATC
>LKNA01000109.1 GCA_001564065.1 Chitinophagaceae bacterium T5-Br10_B2g13 | reverse complement strand
GGACATACTCTCTGTAATCTCTCCGAATATCTCCTGAAAAATTGTATCCAGAGTAATTGCATTCTTTTTTATACTTGAGTAATCCTTTATTTGAGGAGGCTGATCAATATTATATCTGAAATACCGGTTTTTATCTATTTCACCATTCTTGAAAATTACAATTTCAGCAGTCTGCAGACCTGAGACACCCTGAAACACGGTACTGTCTCCCAAAACATTATTCATCTCGGTGAATTCATAGATTATATCCCCGTCAATTTTATGATCATTTTCAAACTTTATCCGGTCTGTAACCAATAGCTGATTACCAGAGAAACTGTATAAGAGTGGAGTTGCCCGGATTATATCCGATTTCAACAGTGTGTATTCAGGTAATTTACATACCAGGGAAAGATGCCAAAACTGCTCTTTTTTCAGGAAATCAGCATCACTACCATTCGCTTTCAGTTGATTGAGCTCCGACAGCAAATTATCCCCAATCTGCCGGAGGGCCGGATCGTCTACGCTGTTTTTCAAACTTTTTATCCATAAGAATGACTGCTCTTTTTCCAGGAGCAACCACTTTCCGGAAATCTCCACCTCAATTTCCATACATCCAATCCATAGTTCTATTTTTGATTTTTGTCACTGATGTCTCTTTATTAAAGCAAATACCCATTCTGTCTGCCGTATATGGTTTTACCCTATATTTTTTCTTAAGGACGCAGGATACATGTAATCGTTATTGACATAATTGGCAGCCTTATTGATCATTGCAGGTTCAACTACATCCCATATTCAATGTCTACCGTAAAAGCTAAATCTATTTTTCTCATCATTAAAAAAGATAAATTATCAATATCTTTCTTTTAACATTTCCTTAACCCACTGAAACTGCCTGTTCGACTGCTTATGATAATTATTTCTCCACCATCGCCTGAACGGCAACTGAATGTAACCTACAATCCTTGATCTGATCGGCAATCGAAAACTTAACCCCGACTCTAATACATCCGTACAGGGCCCACATAATCCGCATGGTTGCCCTTTTTTCGGCCTTCTGCAAAAAGATGTCATTTTCATTATCTCCATCCAGCCATTCTGATTTGCTATCAACAACATCTCTTTTTTTGTCATATCCAGAAGTGGAAATGTAAATGTCCCAAAAAAGTCTGCATTAATGATTTCTTTTTCTAAAGCGATAATTGACAGTTCAGCCTCCGAAATCTTTTTCTGTACACAATACCGTGCTAAAATTTGGTATTGCTCATTGATTTTTTTCTCTTCTTTAAACTTTTCAAACTCTGCAGCAATTTTTTTATTCGGCTTGATACTGATGTCATCTACTATAATTAATGGCTTCAGAAATTTTCGCTGCTCTGGATAATTTCTGCTTAAATGCCTTCTTATTTTCACCATTGTATCAATTTCAGTTCCGCTGCACTGTTCACTCCTCATAATGTAGTGAGCCTGTACAGTTCTATTTTCCTCAAAAAGGAGCTGTAGCAATCGAAATGTCGAATCCCATCCTCCTGTCCAAAGCAAGTGAGTAGTATCGCTCATAGATTTAAAGATTTTAAATTTAACGTTCCGAATTCCCTGATCATAATATGGCTAATCTCAGTTTATTGAACAGTTTGCTATTGTAAATAGCTTTTACCCATTTACCGGCAACTCTGTTTATTGCCGGTATTTTGTGGCCAAACCCTTCCTCTACAGCAACGCGACATGGGTTGCATACACCGCAGGGAGTTCTTTTATTAAAGGGGTTGGGTAAAGGGTGATGGCAAAACCATGTTCTATCTAAAATTTCTTTCCAGTTTTTTTCCTCAGAAATTTTAGCCATGTCGTTCTTTGTCAAGCTTTTAATAGGAAGTGAAAAATATTTAAAAATAGTTTTTTCATCTGATGTAATTTTGTCTTCCTGAAGGTGAGCGATAAGAGATGAATTTCTGTTTTGAAAATTTTCTCTATTTTCAATAGAGATCTCCATATTTTTTATACCTCGTGCTTTTATAAAACTTGCAAGCCAAACATATTGCTTTCCAATATGCCTTTTTTTCTTGATGTTGTTCCATGCCTTAACAATTTCATCATCAAAGATAATATCTCCTTTATCAAAAATGATCGTTGGATTAATTAACTCTGACTCATCAGGAAACTGCTTTGCTAAAAAGCTTTTTATCTCGTGCATTGTAATTATTTCGACTCTCCATGATTTCCTACTCAAGTCAACAATGTAAAAAGGCTGCACTTTTCGATTCTCTTCAAAAATAATTTGAAGCAATCTAAAAGTAGAGTCCCATCCACCCGTCCACAGCAGATTCACTGTGCTCTCTTCATCACCCTTTTCTGATATCATCCTATTTAAGTTTCTTCAAAATTAAATTGAGTCGTGTAATCCCGCTACCATACTCCAGTTTTCCAATGATTTTACATCATCATTAAGTTTACGGTTGATGGGTGTGACCACCATATTTTTCGATTTCATTTTTAAAAACCTGTGCGACCAAAGATCCTTAATTCCAAATTGATGATTGTTCATAACCGCAATAAAATCAGCTCGCATCTCCCTGCCAGCGGCTACAATTGATTTAGCAACTTCTGTTTTTTGGCTGTTATCTCCGATCAGGTCAACCACAACCATTTCCCGGCTCGAACCTTTTGGGTTGACGGTAAATATAACAATGGTCTGTTTTTTTCCAGCGCGGACATCTATCATGCCGTATGTCCGACTCGGATGTGCAGCATACCTCCATTGATGAAAACCAGGAACGCGACGAATTGTAATAATTTCATCAGCCATTTTAGATTGTGCAGTCAAATTATCTATAATCTCAAGATTTAAATTGTATGCCCCAGGGAGTTGAAAGTCCTTTTGTTCGGAAGTAAATAGCCTGTTTTTTACCAGATTAAATGGCTTTAAAATCCTGACCCACCAGGTGATCTTTCCCAAGTATTCAGCGCCCATTGATTTATTCCCCGGCAGGCTATTTTCATTGGGGAAGTTAAACGCCATCTGGTATCCTCTCAGCTCTGCTTCGTTTAAGCCAAACCTTCTCATTGACTTGAACAATCCTCTGCCCCTGTAATCCGGATGCACAACGGCATCACAGGGCTGTACCGCCTTCAGAAGCTCTCCTTTCAAACAAAATTCCCACGGCCATAAGTGGTCGACACCCACAATTTTTCCTTCATTATCAGCCACTGTCAATATTGAGGTGCCATAGGCGCTGCCTCTGAATTTCCAGTTCCAGTACGCGTCATCTCTCTTATAATCCGTACGCTGCTGACTACTGAAAACTGAATTCAGCAGGGCAAGTACCTGCTTCCTGTCTGAATCTTCGGCAAATCGTACAACCGGTTCTTTTTTCATGCTACTATCTACATACTGAACACTTGTTCATGTTTTTTCGTAAACCTGTACCAGAAAGCAAGAACAAATTGATTGGTTTTTCGTAATAACTTAACGGGTACCATATAAGAAGGTGGAGACTCACCATTTACTTTCCAGCATTTCACATGGACTTTTTGCCTTTTAGGTATTCTGTGATAGTCGGTGGTACTTTCACCTCCCAGTGCAAACTTTACAATAAATTCGTCAAGCCTCTTAATTTTCAAATCATTAAAATAGAAATATCGCAGAACGAATTCGTAATCACCGGCGCCTCCAAGGTCGGTCCGGTAGAGTCCTAGCCTGTCAAAAACTTCCCGCTTAATGTATACACTTTGGTGGGAAGGCATCCAGCCAAATTTGAACAGAGATTTCCTGAATTCGGGACTCTTATTCACTCTTACCGGTGAATCACTGCTGTTTACGATTATACTGTGCCCGTATGAAGCGTCAATTTCATTTTCGGTAAAGTGGGCAGCAATTTTCCCAAGCACCTGCGTATTGATTAATCGGTCACCGGCATGAATCAGCCCCACGATATCACCGGTTGATGATGTAATTCCTTTATTTATAGCATCATATATGCCGTTATCAGGTTCAGAAATTATCTTATCTACTTTTTCTGAATATTCATTGATAATATTTAATGAGTTATCAGTCGACGCTCCGTCCACTACTATATATTCAATATGATCATAGCTTTGTGCTATTACAGACTCGATTGTTTTCTGTATATCACTTTCGTTGTTATAGCAGATTGTAATAATCGATATTTTAAGTTTGGCTTTGTTCATTTTACTTCAGCTTTTAAAGTATTAATTTATTTCATTTCCAAACACCCCTGCACTGATGAATATCTAAGCTGCTCATGCTCTCTGATTTTAGAAAGAAGATCTATCAACGCTTACAGACTTTTACCCTGATGTCCGGAATTCCACCGGCAGGCAACTCCTCATAACTCTCTTCCAACTCTATCTAAATGTTACTCCAGTCATTCTATTTAGATACAATCAGATTCCGGTGGGTACACCAGCCCGGAATCTTTTACAGGTTCATCACAAGATTATGGTGAATGATTTTTAAAAAATCAATTGGTGCTTTTTATCAGATCCGGGCTGGTTAGTTTCTCTATATAGAGGTTCAGATAGTCTATGTACCGGTCATCTTTGTTATAAAGCCTCTCCGCCCGTTTCCTGCAGTTTTCACTGTATGATTCTTTTCCTTTATCAACAATCGTTCTGATGCTTTCTGCAAGCTGTTCGAGGCTTCCTTTCTCCACCACAATTCCTGTTTCATCATTTACCGCTTCCGGACTTCCACCGGTCCGGAATGTAACAACCGGAGTTCCGCAGGCGAACGCCTCCAGATTTGTAGTCGGGAAATTATCTACCAGCGTCGGATTCACAAACAGATCTGCACAACTATAAAGTGCTGCAAGTTCTTCAACATTCTCCGTACGCTCTATTCCAATAATATTCTTGGGGAGTGACTGAATCTGATTCTTACTCAGTCCTACCAATACAATTCGAATATCATCATTTAGCTGTTTAGATAGTTGAATGAAATGATCTAATCCTTTTCTTCTGTCCCATACACTTGCAACGCCTAGTACTATCTTATATCCGTTTAAAGAGTATTTCTTTTTTACACCCGAAAACTCTGCCGGTTTAAATCGTTCTAAATCAATTCCATTATTGATCACCTCTACAGGATAATCCTTTAAAAAAGATTGTTTTACTAAATTCTTAAGCCATTTACTGGGCGTTACAATCGTTAAGTTTTCAAGCCCCTGAAATAAGCTCTTCTTTTTATAAAAGTTATTTTTTGAGTTATCAATGTACCAGCTGGCCGGATATGCATGAGTAAGCGGACAATTATCGCACTCCGTTTTCCACTTTTCACAATTTGCAAAATCAAAATAGGCACAGTGTCCCGTAAATGGCCAACAGTCGTGAAAGGTCCAGACCACCGGTTTCTGTACTTCTTTCAAATATTCAATTAGAATTTCTATGTTCAGGTAGTAACCGTGAAGATTGTGAAGGCCTATCACATCTGGGTTTATCGATTTAATCTCTTCGACCAGTCGTCGTGTTCCCCTAACAGAACCAAACCCGTGCCGGTCCAGAATCCGGGTTTTCAGCCCATGAGCATAGACCTCCATAGAGTTGCCAATCAATAACTCTTCAGAGCTACTCCCATTTGGGCCTACACGCTTACAGGCAACATAACTGTCATGCCCGTCAGACATCACCGTTTTACCGATCTCTTCCGTAATCCGACCGGTGCTCGTGGTGTTCAGCGTAGTGTTAATCTGCAAAAGCTTCATTCCAAAATCTTTTTTCAAATTTATAACCTGTATGGTAACCGTCCACATTATTGCTATTCAAGTCTGGTTAAAACAGTCAAAAACATTGGGCCAAACTTGTAAGCCATTTTGTTTATTAAACTAAACCTACTGTAGTAGTATCGCAGAACAAAGTAGAGTTTTCTAACTCTGAATCTGTTTCAAACAGTTATATGGGAAAAGTCTCTACCTATTTACTTTCATTGAAATGATCTGTGATAAAAGAGAAGTAACGCTCTCCGATTTGATTAGGATCAAACACCCTTATTTTGTCTTTCGCAGCGGTTCCCATCTTTTCCCTCAGATCTTTGTTCTGCATCAATTTTCTCAATTTTTTTTCAAACTCATAATCCTCATACAGCCCTGTCAAAAATCCGCTCTTCCCGTCATCAATCATATCCGATGGGCCCGCAACACAATCATAAGCCACAACCGGCAGGCCGGCCGACATCGCCTCGCCTAGAGCATTTGGAAAACCTTCTGAACTGGATGTAAACGCAAAAATTTCACTCTTCAGGTAGTACTTTTCAACATTAGATACCGTGCCTTTCATAATTACAGAGTGTTGAAGCCCTTTCTCTTTTATTATCTCCTTTAAACGTAGCATTCCGTCTTGTTTAATCGCATTTCCACCGATGATCATGAGCTTCCACTCATCACTTTTCACACAGTCAAAAATCTCGACCAACCGGTCGTGATGCTTGGTGTCAATCAGACGCCCCACAGTAAGAATAATTTTCTCTTTTTCGACTCCCAAACCTGTTCTGAACGGCCTGATCGGGTTGCCGATTACACGAATATTAACCTCACCAAGTTGTTCTTCCATAAACTGCTTCGCCTGTGAAGTTTGCGCCACAATACCCGCCGCATTCGGGTAAAGCCATTTACGAAGCCGTTCATGCAATCTGCCCAAATCTTTATCCGGCCTGCATCGATCCGACACATATACCGGGTAGCCGGTTCCTTTCAAGGCAAGAAGGACAAAGGAGTTCCAGTACTCCCCAAAACTCAGAATCGTGTCCGGGTCTATCAATTTCACGGTACGCCGAACCCACAAGAATGTGCGCAGTGTACTCCGCAACCGCTGATTATTATTAAATGGCCATTCCGGTTTATGAATTTTCACCGAATCCGGCAAAGTATAGAATATCTCCCTGGATTTACCATAGAGCACAAGATGGACTTCAGCTTCCGGCTTATTTGCGAAGTGATTCGCCAGCTCCGACATTACCCGCTCCATTCCGCCCGGTTGGAGGCTTGGTATGGCAAGACAAATTTTAATCATTTCATATATTCGATTTACATCAAGTTAAAACAAACCCATTGTGGCATACAATTCGCATTTAAATTTCTTTTAAGTACCTTGGCAAGGCTGAGCTCTAAAATTTCGTTTAACCCAAAATAACTTTATCCTTATAGAACCGAAGCATAGAGTCAAACAGGGAGTGGCTCTTTCCCCTCAAAGATATTGTAGTAGCTCTGGAGTATACGCTCGTCGTCGAAAAGTTCTGCCCGTTTCAGTGATTTTATACTGTAATGGTTTAACAGATTCGGATTATCCATATATCTAATCATCTTTTCTGCAAAGTCCCGGTCGTCCTGTTCAGCAATCATTCCAAACTCACCGTTTTCTACAAGGCCACGGCAACCGGAACAGTTGGTTACCAGGCTCGGGGTCCCAAGAATCATCGCCTCACAGAGCACAGTTGGTAGCGCCTCCGATACTGAACTCATCACAAACACGTCACTATTCTTCATTAAAGGGTATGGATTTTTTACAAAACCGTGCAGTTTAACCGTCTCTTCGAGCCCCAGCTTATCTATCAGCTTTGTAAGTTTATCTTTCTCAGGCCCCGAACCTGCAATATGCACTTTAAACTCGTAACCGCTATCCCGAACAATTTTAGAAGCCCGGATTAGCCGGTCGAACCCCTTTACGGGAAGTAGACTCCCCACTGCAGTAAATGTAAATCGAGCAGAAGTGGATTCAGCAAGCGGGCTGGTGTTATACCCTACTTTTCTCAATACCGATTCCTGGTCAATAACATTATAAACCACACCTGTTTTTGGAAATTCACCAAAAATTTCAACAAAGTCAGCCATCGAATCATGTGAAACAAAGTAAATGCCGTCTAGCTTTAAATAGCGGTTATTTTTAACTTTTTCCCTCAAACGATCATGAGTACTGAATTTTTGGTAGTTTTCATGAGAGAGGTATGAACTGTGCACAAAGGCGAACCGTTTTTCAATATTATCGGTGTAGAAGAGTAGATCGGTATAGTGACTGTCCAGGAATGAAATACCCACGTCATAGGATTTATCCAATTCTGACATTTTTTTTTTGAATATCCAATCAATATTAAAAGTTCGGTGAATGTATCCTAAAACACGGGCAATAAAATTATTGTTAAAAAAGTATCTAACACCAACCCGTTTCGGAATCATGTCAACATATGGGCCCTCTTTTGATACAACCAAAAGGTCTACATCATATAGATCGTAGTCAATTTTTTGGAGGAGATTGATCAAGGTTCTTTCTGCCCCTCCTCCCCTTAATGAGGGTATAAGGAAAAGTATTTTTCTCTTTTTGGGCATTATGATGATGTTTGGTTACAAATAATTAACACTCCCATTCAGTCTCTTGTGATTTTACCATACTATGATATTTCCTAAAATGGATTTTAAAATCCAAAAATCTTCATAAACAGCAAATTAATATCATCCAACTTTACCAATTCTTCTTAGTCAACTGAACTTTTTATAAACTTCCCCAACTCGTCACTTGTCATAAACTCTGCATCCGGCCACTTCTTAAGAGTTTGATCCAGAAGCTCTCGGAACAGTTTCAGGTTTCGCTCTCTGTTTCCGGGATCGATATATCCGATAAAGTTGAGACGGTGTGCGGTAATAACGGCCGGCTTCTTCCAGAAAAACGCGTTTTCAACACCTTCCAGACAGTGGCCAACCGTATCGTGTTTTTCAGGGTGTTGCGAAGGTTCAAAAACACAATTTCTGATTAGACTCAATTGGCCCCACTCGTTCTTACGGCCGTGAAACCTGCGAAGCATATCACGCTTGGTATTGCCTTCGATGGGCAGTTTTTGATATTTCATCCCCTGTAGATATTGTACCCCGTTTTCATAAAGGGTTTCATTCAAGCTTGGGTGATACACAAAGTTCGGGGCTATAAAACTTTCTGATTTATAACCGAAAAGATTTTCAAACTGCTGGAGCCCGTCAATAATAACCTCTCGATGGTGCTCGACATCATTGAGATCTTCAGCATCAAATGCGGCACGAATGCTCAAACCGCCCCTCTCCTCTTCAGCACTTCCGGGCCAGAACATCTCATCTTCATAAACAGTACGATTCACCGAATCACTTCTTTGCAGAGTCTTCATCCAAAAATTTACATTCAGGTGTTCTCTTCCGTGAAACTGCGGAAAAAAAAGGCTTTCACTGATTCCCTGCCTCCAAAGACTGAATGAACGGGCATGTTCAGGATATCTCTTCAGCGTCTCCGTAAAGGGTTCACCATAATAGCTGGTAAAACCGGATTTCTCTATTCTTTGGAAATCGGGGTTCATCATCAAAGTGTTTGCAGTGATAACAGGATGAAATCCGTTTTTATCCTGAAACTCTTTTAGCACAGAAAACAGATCGTTTAGATCCTTTTCACTCGCTAATGAGTCATAGGATGTATATGGACATTTGTCCACACGGATACCTTTGCTGATCAGATTTCGAAAAGTATCGGCAGAAGGCATACATGAACTCCCCCAATCATCCGACTCAATAACAATAATTTTACGATCAGTTTGCCAACCGTGGTAGTTGATTGCATGTCTTGCTATAAGTTGCCTAAATTTACTGATCATATTTTGCAAACAAGTTCTGAAATATCCAGTTACTTATAACATAACAATGCGCTTTACAAATGATCACAGAATTAATTTTACTCTGGAACCCTGAATGCTCACTGTCCAGTACCGTTTAAGCCGTTTTGACACTTTTTATTTTTTTGAAACCACCGTAATTACCGTTTGCACATCCACAGGGGTTTCAGCAATCACAACAAACATTGTCTCCTCCCCGTATGTAAACGATTTTGCTTTGGCCTTCGCCGTTTCTACAATTTCTCTCACCTTTTGTGTATCGAACAAAGGCTCTCCGTTTCGCACCATATCATTTGGCAGGGAGTCGATATCTATATCGTTCAGGTCAAAAGCCGGGTGTGGCCTTAGCACCCAAATAGCCGTCTGAATTTCCCTAAAGGTAATCGAGCTGTCATCAGCCTTAAGCTGCTCTCTGATATTCAGCAGGGCATTTACTTCGCTCCACTTTTCAACGCCGTATGTAGAGTAGAGCTGAATACCGGTGTAGGTTCCGTTTTGAGTTGAAATGGGTGTTTTCCAGTCGATGCACCAACCGTCCATCAATCCGTTGGCAATCAGGTCATTATCTCCAATATTCTGAAACTCTAAATCAAAGTAGGACTCGTCTCCGGAGTTTACGATCAGAGTCACATTACTTGCACCGGGTATAAGCTCAACCTCCTCCACGGTATCAAGTGAATCTTCAATTCCGTCGTCGGTAGAAGTAGTTACGGACTTGCATGATACGATACCCAATAAAATTGAGACAATGAGTAGAATAGGAAGATGATAAAATAGATTTGATGCTGATTTCATTTTTGTAGTTACCCCGAATGTTGAAAGTTTCATTTATAAATACAGTCTTTTTACCTAATTGCTTTGGACTGATTCAGTATAGTCAGTCTGACAGCTAAACTGCAATTAATTTACTTTAACTATGACCGGTACAAGCGTTAATTAATAGTGAATTAGGACTATTAAGATTGAGTGAGTAAAAGTGGTGCTGTTATATTTATCTAATGGTTTCAAAGCAAGATTATACGGGGCGTATATACGTATCTATATGAGACATGAGCTATTTGCTTTCTGCATTTTGTGAGTTATAAATCAGAAGTTATAGTGGTCTTTTCTCGCTGATTTAAACACGAATTTAAGGAAGGGCCAAAAGTAACAAGACATACCGTGTGAAATACGGTATGTGCAATGCCGCCTCAACATAATATTGAACTCCAATCCGTCCTCTCTGTTCGGCGGGGAATTGTAGATATCATTCTACCCCCGCACTGCGCTAACGCTTGTACGGGGCTATTGACAGGCCACCCCTATCGGGGTTGGACTTCCGCTTTATTTAAAGAATGTGAAAGTGTAACAGAATAAAATCTCCCCTCGAGGGGAGTACGGTCCCGAGAATTCGGGAGGAGGGGTGTTCAGTGAGCCAGTGAATGTGTTTTTTTAAAATCTGTCACTGG
>LKNA01000108.1 GCA_001564065.1 Chitinophagaceae bacterium T5-Br10_B2g13 | reverse complement strand
CGTCCTCGGTACCGTTGGCGATCAGCTGTCCCTCCAGACGAAGCTGCGAGTTGATGCTTACAAGGTCCGACGAGGTCTTGATCGTTACTCCCGGCTCAATCGTCAGCACATGAGAACTGCTGTTGGCTGTTCCGGATGATGCCAGCACATAGGTTGGGTGAGGAAACGCTGCCGGAACCGTAGCACTTAGCGTGCCGTTTAAATCATTGGCATACAGGGCAATCGCATTGGGATAGGTATTACCGGTAAACGTGTTTCCGTCCACATCACTTTCGTCAGTGTAGATATGTCCCAGCTCCTTCCAGGCCCCAATTCCAAACCGGTTCCCCTCAAACTGGTTGTCAATAAACCGCGCCTGGGTACTCAAAATCCCCGACTGTCCATTGCCAATCAATTGGTTGCCTTCAAAAATAATTTCAGCCGCTGTCATCCCATGGCTTAATCTAATTCCATGGCCCGAGTTGTTTGAAATTATGTTATTAAAAAATGACTGGATACCTGAAGCAGCGAAATCCTGTAAAATTCCATCACCGCCATTATCCCGAATTTCGGAGTTTTGTATAGAGGATATTCTAGTACCGTCCCGGCTGGCAATCTGGTCAATATAAATACCGTGACTGCTGTTTTCAGCTGAAACAAATCCGTCGAGCTCAATTAATTTTTCACTGTCGTTGTTTCTCGCATACAGACCAATTCCACCGTTTAATGAAGTCTCTCCTCCGGTCATCTGTAGCGCGGTCTCATAAAGAATAATTCCACGGTTTGAGTTTGCTATAGATCTCACATTATTCCATCCGGATTGATCTACTTCCGTGTAAATACCATTTCTAAAATTATTGGATACAATAACATCATTTAAAGAAATCGCAGCGTTCAGATTTAACACACCTGATGTTGATGTAGTGCTGCTTCCGCCATACCGAATTACAGCATGTGATATTTGAGATCCCGGACTGTTAATATTAATCTGATTCCAGTCATTTTGAGATGGAGTGGTGGCATCCCCATCACCGTTTGAATCTCCGCCGGCAGCATCATCCTTGTCTGAAGTGAAAAATATCAGGCTTTCAGCTGTACCATCCGCAACAAGCTGGCCATCAACAGTTAATGATCTTCCGGACGCAAATTTAACTATAGCTCCCGGTTCTATAGTTAATGTGGAAGCACTGCCTACCGTAATACTGCTTGTCAAGTGATAGACATTTCCACCTTCCCAAACAGTATTTTCCAAAATGTTTGAATTTACTTCTGTTACAGGCAGATCCGTAGCCCCGTATCTCCAGGGTGTATATTCCACATTCTCTTCCGTTACCCGATCTCCGTTACCGGAAGGATTAGAATTTACCGTAGGGCCTAATGAACTGCCCCAGAAGTTGAATCTGGCATCAAGAACGGTTGAGCTTAAATTTTCGGCTCCATACTCCGTATTTCCGGAAATCGTATTATCCGTAATTTCCGGCTTGGTTGCTCCCACCTCAATAATTCTGATGCCGTACTCATTATTTACAATTTGATTGTTTGTAATGGTTGGAACACCGCCGTTATCAATCAATATCCCAACAGGGTTCGATTCAATTTCTGAGTTGTTGATTAACGCTCCCGAGTTTATCGGAACACGTATTCCACCCACACCATTATCTCTGACTATGCTATTTTCAACGGTATAGTTAAGACTCAGATCAGTAAAAATACCATAGCCGGTATTATCGTAAAATTCTGAATTTTCAAGAACCGGTGAAGAAGCACGCAGGTTAATACCGTGTACGGCACTGTTTCTAAAAATTGAGTTGGTGATATTTACGCCGAAAGCACCCGTAGTATAAAAAACCATACCGGTCCGATCCGTACCGGCTCCATATTCTACAATCACATGATCAAAAACCGATCCCGCATTACTGTTATTCCTAAACTCGATGGAACCCCAGTCTCCGGGGGATGGAGTGGCTTCGCCGGATGTAAAGAGTATTAAGTCACTTTCTGTACCATCTGCAACTAATGCACCATCCACGAATAGTGACACCCCACTGCCCAACTCTACAGTAACGCCGGGATCAATGGTTAATGTTACACCACTTTCTACCGTCACGGAGCTCTGTACAGTAACCGGGGAGTCGGCTAAACTCCAGGTTGTGTTTTCTGATATGTCGGAATTGACTGTTATTTGTGCGTATGAATAGGGCACAAAAATAAAAATGAATAGAGTAGCTACAATAGTAAACGTTGTTTTCATACCAGCGGGTTTTTTTCTATAAATTGCATGCTCATGTACTAAAATCGGCTCATAACATAGATAAAGTGAACTTTCGAAATTCACTTAACTCAATGATAATTTTGATTCATTAACCAACATCCGGATTAAACGGATTGGTCTTTTAGTAGATAAGCGTAAACTGAAATGATATCCTGTCATTTATTTTCAAGATTCACTTCAGCAAGATTTCACCCTGCCGTGACTATATATAGAAAGGCAATAATTTCACGGTATTTTGATGTAGTTTTTGGAACTGAAATTAAAAATTGAAAGGCACTCCCCTCTTTTATTCTCCTTTAAGCCCTTTCAACTCCTGATAGAGCCATCCTCTTGCTTTTAGCCAATCCCGGTGGACCGTACTTTCAGATACACCCAGTACTTCTGCTACTTCTTCCACTTTCATCCCCCCAAAAAACCTCATTTCCACAACTTTGGTCAGGCGTGGATTCAACTCCTCTAATCTTTTCATTGCATCATCAATGTCTATCAACTCCTGCAGGTCTTGCTCCTCAGTCTCAATCAATCCGTCAACATACGTGTACTTTTCGTAGTCACGCCCGCGTTTCTGAGCTTTCTTTTTCCTCGCATAATCGATTAAAATTTGCCGCATGCAGCTTGAGCAGATCGCCAGAAAGTGACTTCTGTTTTGATAGTCCATATCTGATTGATTTACCATCTTCAGATATGTCTCATGAACCAGCTCTGTTTTCGAGTAGGTATGATCTTCTCCTTCCCGGTTTATTCTGGCACTGGCAATATCTCTGAGCTGTTGGTAAACAAGCGGATATACCTGATCATATACATCTTCATCATCACCCGCCCTTTTCAGAAGCAGGGTGATATCCTCTTTTTTAGACATCTGTAGTTGATTATGAACACCTTTTATATTGTCTGTATAATCGGAGTTAATGGAGAGATTCACAAAAAAAATATGAGATATGTGACTAGTGAGGCGTCAGTTTTTCTAGAAACTTCTAGTTGTTTATTATTTTCTGTGCTTCTTCAAAACGATCTGTTCGATGGAGTATCTCAATCAAAAACTCTCTCAGCATTTCATTTCTACTTTCTACCCGCAGTTTAACTTTCCATCGGTCTGCCAATTCAGAAAGATTATTCATCCGATGGTAAGACTCAATAATTTTACGGTAAGCTTCTTCAGATTCAGGCTCTATACTCAGAGCTCTGTCGAAGGCTCTGCCGGCACGATCAAACTCTTCAAGATTCAGATGTAATTCCCCCATTAGTATATGTCCTTCATATAAATTTGCATCCAGCCTGAGGGATCTGTCTACATAGTTCAGGGCTTCTTTCGTCTTATTTATCTTATCATAAAACTTAGCAACATTCAGGTATACAAATGGAGATCTCTCATTCTTATCTATTAAATCCAATAGTTCGGGTTCAACTTTAGATTCATCAAATTCCGAAAGAAGGAAATCAAATCCCCGTTCAGCTAAATCATTGTAGTAATTAAAGTCTCTCTCTTGCTGATTCAAGTCTGCGAACAGACCAGACTCGTCCATCTTCTCCTGTATAACTGAACGTGTTTGCTGCATCATAATCAGGGCTCTTTCAACGGAGCGAATTCCATAATTCAGTGCAAGATCGGAATTCGTGGAAACCTCTATCTGAGCCATCGTTAAAAATGCCAAGCTATTTTGCAGTCCGCTTTCAATAACATCTTCCAATATAGCTTTTGCCTCATCGTATCTCTGAAGCTGGTAAAGAGCATAACCAATTTCAGTTCCTACTACCCGAACTTTTTGTTCACCTTTGAAACTTGTAAACACGTCCAGGCTTTCTTCCCATAAATTGAGTTCCTGTAAAACTTCTCCTAAAAGGATCCGAATCTCATTATCTTCGGGATAATTTTCCAAAAGGGGTGATAGAACAGACCTGGCCGATAAAAAATCATCTTCCTCCAGATATGTTTTTGCAATATTAATATTTATATCTCTTTTGTCTCCACCCTCACTTATCAGCTCTCTCCAAACTTCACGGGCTTTTTGGTAATCGCTATTCATTTCGTGTGTTATTGCCAACTCTTCCAAGGCCTCTTTATCACCCGGAAATTCCTCAAGAAGCCATTCCAGTGCAGCTGCTTTTTCAAGGATATAAAAACGCCTTTCCTGAAGTTTTACGAGTTCCCAGTAAACGTCTCTGTTATGTGGATGAGCATCAATTAACTCTACAATTACAATCTCGGCTTCTCCCCCTCTCTGATTTGCAACAAGTATCTCGGCATAAGTAACTGCAGTCTCAATATCGGTCGGATCATTTTGATAGAGCTGACGATACTCCTCCTGCAGCCCTGAAAGGTCCTCCTGATTATAATAAATATTCGCTTTCATACGAATCAGGTCTTGGTCGCCCTGAAATCTTTCAAGCGCAGAATTTACAAGTTTCAGTGCCTCTTCAAAGTTCTCGTGTTGTACATGAATATATATCCGGTTTTTAACTGCCTCTTCATGTTCTGGGTTCAGTCGGATAACCGTATCCAGCGCATTTAACGACTCCTCAATATTGCCGGACTGATACTGCAGTGAGCTATTGTAATACTCCGCATCGGCCCATCTGTTTCTGATTCTATCTGAATCAATGTTTAATAGCTCAGAAAAATGATAATCCTCATAATACCTGTACAGATTCCTGTAATAGGCAGACGCACGGCCTGGCTGTTGCATCATCAGTAGAGCTTCTCCCTTTAACCATAGAAACCCCCCTTCATTTTCAAAACGCTCTTCACCAATATTAGCAGTCTCTTCGGCTAATATCGGAAAGTTTTCTTCCATGTAGGATATGGACAATAAAAGATAGGCGTCTTTATGATTGGGATTTCCATTGATAGCCCTCTCAAGATGTGTAATCGCGCGATCGTAATTTTGATTTTGAAAATGCTCAACTCCGGTTTGAAAATCGACCTCCTGAGCTATAACCGGAGCGAAACCAATCATTATTAGTAGAAATAGAATAGATATAATTCGCATTAACACACCATCAGATAACTTTACTACAACTTATCGATCTATTCAGGTACTATCAAACGGACAGGCTCACTTGGCCGGCTTTCATTTCCGGTAATATCAACGGCAGTTACTCTAAACCATACCTGACCTTCACTCTCTGCTGTAACTATGTTGGTATCGGATAGCAGCTCATCATGCAATGGCCGGTAATTTCCGGTAGAACGGTCTGATGTATAAACTCTGTAACCGTCGAGGTATTCGCTGCTCACAGGCTCCCATCGTACTCGTATTTCTCCATCAATCTTAACAGCCCGCACATTACGCACTCTTCTAGGTGGATTAGCTCTGCGAACCACTACCGGTTCAGATTCAACCATTGAACTTTCGTTACCTGAAGAATCTATCGCAGAAATTGCGTAAAAGTAGGTATCTCCTACCACAATTTGCTCATCCCTGTAAGTTCGAAGGTCTGATGTGAGTTCTGCCGTTTGCTGAAATTCTTCATCAATCGATCTTTTGTAGAGATTGTAGCGAGCTACATCCCTGGACAGACTTCCCGACCAGCTAACATTGATCCTTACACCATCTCTATTTTGAGCTCTAACCACGTTTGGAGGATCGGGTGGAGTAACATTAGGAATTCTTACATCCACAAAGGTAGTATCACTGAAATTTCTTGAGCTGTCGGCCGCCAAAACTCCAAATCTGTAAAGGGCACCCTCTTCAAAATCTGAACGGTCTGTAAAACTGGACTGTCTCAAATCGGGCGGAGCAACCTGGCTGTATGCCCCGGAAGGTGAACGGCCTTCTACAATCCTTCTAAAAACAACATAGTTACGAAAATCGTCAGGTATTTCACTCATCTGCCACTCTAAATGAATATCGTTCTCACCCTCTCTAAATTCAGCTGAAAGCTGTTCAGGGGTTGGAGGCGGTATGCGATCCGGTACCAATCTTGGAACCGGTATACTCAGTTCACTTTCATTTCCGGCCTCATCAACTGCAGATACTTTATACAGATATCGCCTTCCCGGTATTACATCACTATCAAAATAGAAGGGTTGCTCTACAGGTATCAGTTCGGTATTGATTTGATTAAAATCACCGTCTGATTCGGTCCCGCGATAGATATTATACCCCACGGCATCAAGCTCCCGGCTAACTCTCCACTGAATTTGTACGGAATCGGCAGCCAGAGCTGTTCTCACATTTTGAACGATGGAGGGTGGAATATTATCCTCAACTAAGATAGTCTCCGGTTCACTAAGTGGGCCCGGGGCTGTCGTTACACTTACGCTTCCCACTCTAAGCTCCAATTCTTGATCCATACTGCTTGCTTCAAAAGAATAGCTAAAGGTTTCCTGTTCTAAATTTCTGAGGATAATATTTGGATTTACCCTATTCCACTCATCCTCATTTTGTGATTTTGTGAAAATGTTAAATCGAAATGCCAGATCAGAGTCAGATACCGGTGTATATCGCCATTCAACTGTGACAATAGCTCCCCTGTTGCTTACTTCAATAATTTCAGTTTCGCCTAACTCATCATCTTCAACGGTTACTTCTTTTTCATAAACCTGGCCTGTCGGCTCATCTCTCTGGTTCAGAATTTCGACCCTGTAGATTACTGTTTCTCCCTCAGGAGCCGTACCGTCGATATAGAGTTTGTTCACCGCCTGTGCGAGCTCAGGATATGCAAGGCTAAATATAACCGCTTCTGTAGAGTTTCCACGTAACGTTGAGAGTAAACTTTGTGCCGACGTGGACTCTGTAAATCTCATGAGATCATCAAACCTGTTACCCAGTGCTGATCTAAGCTGATCCGGAAAATCCACTCCTCTTACAGGCTCATCGTTAAGCAGAACAAACTCTGCAGAACCGGGGTCTTGCCTGTAATAGTTAAACGCATGATCAGCTCTCGGTGATTCAACAATATAGATGTAAACATCTCCATTACTTACTGCAACCTGGAGATTCTCCTCCGACTGGCTATACACATCCGTGTAATGGAGTGAGAAAAATCCGGCTGTCAGTAAAAGTGCTCCTATAAATTTATACAATCGTATCATAAGTTCAATTCAGTCAATAACTCTTAATAAGTACCTTAGTAAAATTTTTAATTGAAAGTAAAGGTAGCAGTAGCAGTAATTGTAATAGGCACTACCGGGTCTCTGGAAATAACTTTCTCCATTCCGT
Organism: Chitinophagaceae bacterium T5-Br10_B2g13; assembly: GCA_001564065.1. Lineage (GTDB taxonomy): Bacteria > Bacteroidota > Rhodothermia > Balneolales > Balneolaceae > Rhodohalobacter. The sequence goes on along the minus strand of LKNA01000108.1, from coordinate 3,682 downwards.
TTCCATTTCTAACCCTGATGTACACTACATAATCATCAGCAGACGTATCGCCAATATGGTATGATGCACTACCGGTTACATTTTGGTATGAAACACTACTGAGATTTACCAATGGAGTCCAATTGTGCTGAAATGCCATAAACGTGATATTCTTATTGATCACTCTGTACTCAACAGAAGCTATTCCACTTTCAGGATCCTGAACGCCGTTCAGATTAATCTCTATTTCATCTCCTCTGTCAATAGCCGTTGCAGTCAGCGATTCAGGAGGTGTTGTATCATAAATTACAGGAGCTGATTCACCCGGATGAGACCTTTCTCCCTGCTCGTTAACAGCTACAAATACAACTTTTAAAGGAACTCCTTTCGGTAAATTATCAGTACTTAACGGAATATATGATGAGTTACCTGTAGAAGGGTCATAAGTTCCTCCCGCACCGGATATGGTCTGACCTGTATAATCATTTTTAAAACTGTACTCATAGTAGTCTACACCTGTTTCCGGATCCTGAGATCTGGCAAGCATCGTTACTCCTATATTACTTTCATCAACTTTTGCAACGATTGAGGGAGCTGTAGGAGTCGTAGGATCTTTGATTCTCTGAGACCCGTAAACTATCGGATCACTTAAATTTCCTGCATAATCTTCGGCCATTATATGGAAATAATAATCGGTACTGTACTCTAGGGCATCAGATGCAATTGTTTTATTCCAATTGTTGCCACCGCCATAGAAAGTTTCTCCGGTTGTAAGTGCTGTTCCCGTATCATCAGATTCTGAAACTACAATTCTATAGCGATAAATATCTGAACCAGATGTTTTATTCGATCTAACCCATCCTACCTGGATCTCCGGAGTTCTTCTTGACTCAACGAGACTCATTAAAAATAAGCCGGTGGTTTCAGCCGAATAGAATGTACCGGAATCGCCAAGTTTCTCAACTGTTGGGTGATTAAATTGTGATGAAGGTACTCCCGGCTGTGTGGGTGGAGTTTGATCCAGTAAGATCGGTCCTATAGACGATGCTTCACTGTAGTTCCCGGCTCCATTCTTAGCCCTCACGGTAACATAGTACTCCTCACCTTCTACTAAAGAGAGACCGTAAATTTGATACATCTGTTCATTTGATGCGCTGCCATTAACAGGGGTACCCGTTTGTGAAGTCCAGCCCATATATGTTGAATCATTCGGACTGGTTCCCAGCATAAATTCAAAACCTTGAATGTCTGTTGTTTCATCATATGAAGATGCTGTAAATTCGATCATGTCATCCCGATTTGTCCAATATCTCTCCATATCCATTGCGATCAAACTGGGACCACTAAGAGTTTGCATAGTCGTGAATATCTGGTACTCATCCGTATGATAAGGCACGCTTAGGGTTGGAGTGTCAGGTACACTATCGTCATCGATAAATACTATAGTTGCGGTGAAAGTAAACGAACCAACAATACCTTCACTTGGAGGGTATAAGGGTGGGTTTAAGTTCGTACTGTATGTTCTGTTCCGGGTTATTGACAAACCTGAAGGTCCACGTGAACGAACCCGAACAGACATGGATCGATTGTTTTCGCCAAGGCTTCGACGGAACAGATATCTGCTAAATTCCGACTTTGAACCAACTGATATAAACCGATCGTCAAAGATCTCAGAACCACTCTCATCATTAATATAGTAACTATGCTCGGGCACTATACCGGTCGGATGCGTAGAGTTCCAGCTTACGTTCAGCTTGTTTACAAAACCGGTCTGTTCCCTGGAAACTGAAACATAGCCAATGCTTGGTGTAGTCGCCTTCTCAGCATTATCAGCTTTCATATCCTCATATACAGAATTGCCCGGGTCATCAAACATATCTTCACGCCAACTGATATACTGCCTGAGAATCTCTTCGTAGGTGGCATGTATAGCATGTTTATTTCCATACAGTTCATCAATTCTATTTGTAAACTGAACGTATGCATCTTTGACAGGGCTGAGAGCTTCTTCATACATTACATCCACATCTTCGCCACTATCTCCCGAACTTTCCCTTAATTGAGCATATCCAAGAACCGGTACCTCGTACCAGAACTCTTTTGCACGCGTGACAAATGAGTTGGAAAAGTTCGCATATTGACCAGAGTCAACCATGTCGTCTAGCGTGTTTTTTTCAGAATCATATGCGCTGTTAAATCCATCGCCATCTTCCGTGTGCATCATGATCAGAGCATCACGCATTGCAGCAATATGGGCCAATTCTTCAAAATCGGCATCACTGAAATCTGAATACTCATTGAGCAGTTCAGGAACTGAGTAATCAAATTCTATTCCCTCATACTCGAGCATCCATTCCGCCTGATTGATTACGGCTTCCTCAAGATCTGAGTCTGCCTCCAAAAACAGACTTCTGCTTAAAGTTGCCCAGCGTCTGATATCCCAGTACATAGCCGCCATATTAGCATAAAGCTCATCAAAACCTTTGGTTACCTGATGAAACTCTTCTGCTACCAGGTTCAGACCTACAACATCAGAAAAGAGTATATCATCGAGCGTTGATATATTTGCCTGAACACCTGCTATAGCGTCTTCAAACTCTTGTTCCATCGCTTCAATATCGGCTTTAATATCTTCTAAGTTATTTTTGTTCGCATTCTCTTGAGAATCATCTATTTCAAAAGACGGTGGCTGATCCCCCATCCAGTCTAATTGTGCGCTCATCACCGGGGATTCAAGCAGATCTTCAAGTGAAGTTTCTGCAGCTTCCTGATAATCAATAACCTGGGCTTCTAATTCAGATAGCTGAGCATTCAAATCATCAAGAGAGGCCGTTAGTACATCTACTAAATCGTTAATGTTTTCCTGTAGCTGTACAAGATTATAATCAGATCGATCCGGAATGCTTTCTATTTCTTGAAATGCATCCAGGATAGCTTGAAATACATCTGGCACTTCACCGGTCAGGTTTTTCTCAGTAAGGGCCATTATACCATAGGTTATTACCCTTCTGAAGTCACTGCTTAAGATCTGCTCACCGGCTTGAGCCAATTCTTCAGCATCGCGGCTTCGGTCTTCAATTACAGAGCTCAAATCATTAGCTGCTTCAATAGCATCTGTCAGGTTTTGATTCATCTGTTCTGCCTGGGCTTTGGCATCTGCAAGTGCTCGTTCGTGTTCACTGTTTCTTCCCCTGGACCCACTGATATTGCCATCTTCTATCGAAACAGATAAATCGTATGTACCAGCACTAATTAAACCGAATACTGCTTCAACTTTTAATCTCCCATAGGCATAAATTAAGTAACCGTCATCTACCAGTAGCCCTCCTTTCATCCCAACTTCTCCTGATGCTACAGCTCCGCCTGCAATCGACGCATAGGCATCAAACTCTATCCAAGCCCCAAACTGTTGATCTTTGATCCACCATACTTCCAGTTCAAAGTTCACTCCAGCCGAAATAATACTAATGTCCATATCATAACCGGTAGATAAACTCATGTAAAAACCATCATTGCCGGCTATAAATGTACCCTCAAAACTAGTGATCAATATATGAACATCTATATTTGCCTGAACTCCCCAAATTATATCATCCTGATTTTTAATTACAGTAACAGAGAGATCAAAAGAAGCTTCAGCCAGCGGTGAATAATCTAATTCTGCTGACGCCAATCCTTCCAGTTGGAAACTAGGGCTCCACTG
>LKNA01000107.1 GCA_001564065.1 Chitinophagaceae bacterium T5-Br10_B2g13 | reverse complement strand
TTTCAGTCGATGACCATATCATACCAACTTCACCCAATCCGGAAAAATCGCCGTCACCTTGCCCAAATGCACCTCCGGGAAATCGTACCGATGTTCCACGCATCGAAAACCCGCTTGAGTTGGTTGCTGCCGGTTCTTCAGTATTATCTTCTCTCCAAAAGAAATCTCCACCGCCTCCGGTTGATCGCATAGCATTGCTAACCTCAGCATCTTCACCTCTCCATGCACCGCCTAATTCATCTAAATCGGCTGACGACATACCTAAAGCTTCCTCAAGTTCTTTAATATCATCATCACTTGGAACCTGCCAGTCTGTGGGGCACAATCCCCTCTCATCAGCAGCAGCAAACCAGTTATATAAGAGTCCGCGATCCAACACTTTTGCGCTTTCCAGGTCATCGTTACCGTGAACAGCAAATGCCCCTGTACTCAAATTGCCCCAGTCAGCATTTCCCTGAACATTTGGAATCTCGTCTCCATTTGCATAGCGCGTGGTTCGCAAATTCTCTGCCATCCATATTTGATCGCCAACTTGTAGCGTCCTGTACACATTGCCATCAATGTCCTCCACTTCACCGGGCAACCAATCAAGGGAAATCGTTTCCAAATCTGCTGAACCGGTACCCGGAACTGAACCAATTACTTTTTCCTCGTGAGACTGGGATTCTTCTATCACTATAGAAAGTGAACCATCGATGTTATCATGCAGCAAAGAAAACTGCCCCTCAACGTTCGTTTTTGTTGATGCTATTTCAGCTCCACCATCAAACAGAAACACGCTCTTATTAACAACCGGTTCACCATCCTCATTTTGTAACATACCGGTTTTGATACCCTGATTTTCAAAATCCAATAATCCGGCAAATGCTCCAATATTGATGGACCCATTTTCCCAGTTTATAGAGTTTCCGTATAAATCAAATTCGGGATATGCAGGGATATCAGCAAAAATACCCTGACCTGCCATAGGAAACTCCGGTTGATCAAACACTATACCTGCGTTCATTGCGGGGCTGTCAGGCATCAAAATATAACTCTCAGAATCAGTACCACCCGCATTTACAAATAAAGGATTTTCAGTTACAGCATTAGGATCGGTATTTATGAAATCCTGCTCGATATCTCCATTATACAAATTATTCGACACGATAAAATCGTCGCCCTCTGTTATGTCTACAACGTATTCAATCTCCCCTATTGAACTGCCTGGGGCGGCCGTAACTATATTATTATACACATATGTATTATGTCCCCTAAAAAGTAAACCGGCATCTCTATTTTGGCTCAGGTAAATTGTATTATTATAAATGTAGTTTTGATCTGACCTGATTTCACTGTTTGGGCCGGCATAGTCAGAAACCCACATGGAACGGGCATTTGGGCGGAATCCATCATTTACACTTACATTATACCTATATACCGAATTGATGTTATCTCCCAGAATTTCAGCAAATCCGCCCTCGCTATCTTCACTATAATTAAATTGTACAAATACGTTTTCATTACTATGATCTATATGAATACTATAGGTATCGGCAGGGCCCCTTGCAGATATGACTCTGTTGAATTGCGCAATGATATTTCTACCCGCAAAGAACCATGCTCCGCTTCCTCTGTTGGTCATCCTTGGATCTATACCTGATCCCGGATATTCAAAAGTGTTCCCCTCCATAAGTAAATTGTATGACCTGCCCGGAGTAATTCCTGATCCCCCGGTGTGGTAGGTGTGGTTGTTCCTGAATATGATATCCTTATTCCTGTTTGTCATATCATTTCCAACTCCTTGCATTCCGCCACCATGCTGTGTCCAAATGCCAAACTTTCCTGTACGCGTAATAAAGCAATCTTCTACAATGATGTTTTTTATTTGCCTTAAATTATTTGGGTCGGTATTTCTTTCTGTGCGAAAATATATCCCTGCAACTTGCAAATCATCAAAATCGACCCCTTCTGTTGTAATAGCATACACATCCCTTACCGTCAGGTTGCGAAAGTGAAAGTGCTCCAATACCTCAGTACCATTATTATGGACATAGATACCATATCCCTGTTGCTGATCTTCTCCCTGCCGCATTTCCTGCCTGTCGTTGGTTACCTCTAAATCTTCTAGCTCTATAAAGGATTGGTTTCTGATTAAGATAGATGTGATGTAAGAACCTCCGGGAGTTGGAGCTGAATTGATGATTGGTTTAGGCCCCTCCTCATATTTTCCAAACACGATGGGTGCCTCTTTTGCCCCTGAACTATTTACCACTAACTGACCAATGAACTCATCACCGGCGCGGAACAAAATTCTGTCACCCGGCTCAAAAAATGAGCCGCTCACTTTTTCAAGTGTTTGCCAGGCTTGCCCGGGACTGGTACCGGAATTGGCATCATTACCTTCTGACGAACTCACATAAAATGTTGTACCGCTCAAAAACAGTGACAAAATTGTTATCAAAATCATTTTTCTTATTTTTTAGATGGAATCATTTATTCGAGGTTCGTAAAATAGATTAATGTTGCTTACAATATGGAGAGCTTACTGGGAATTTTACTTCTTATCCGTTATTGCATTTAAAATCATTGTAACTTGTAATGAACGTTTGGTAAATCCCTGAGTATTTCTGCAGCATATTCTGCTGTTATATCGCGCTGTTCATTCCCAAGCATTTCGTACCCAACACTGAACTTTTTTATTGTAGCAGACCGAAGCAGCGGCGGATAGAAATGCATGTGAAAATGCCATTCAGGGTGTGGCTTACCATCTGTTGGAGCAGGGTGAAATCCGGCTGAATAGGGAAAGGATATATTAAAGAGGTTGTCGTATTTAATCGTGATTTTTTTGATGATATCTGCCAGGCCTTCTTTTTCATCCGGTGTCATATCAGTGAAGCGGGCAAAAGGCCTTCGGCTGATCACCAGGGTTTCATAGGGCCAAAAAGCCCAAAAAGGAACCAGTACTACAAAATGATCATTTTGGGCTACAACACGCTCCTGTTTCTCCAGTTCAAGTTCCAGGTAATCTCCCAGCAGTGTGGAGCCATGTTTTTGATAGTAGGATTGCTGCTGCACCAGCTCTTTGGCCGGCTCTTCCGGGATCGATTCCTGCGCCCAGATCTGTCCGTGTGGATGGGGATTGCTGCATCCCATCATCTCCCCTTTGTTCTCAAAAATCTGCACATAGTTAATAAACGTCTTTGATCCCAGCTCCCGGTACTCATCCACCCACAGATCTACAACATTCCGTATTTGACCGGTTTCCATCTCTGGCAGCGTCAGATCGTGCCGCGGCGAGAAACAGATCACCCTGCAGATCCCCTTTTCGGTACGTGCCACCAGCAGGTCGTCCCTGTCAACACCGTCGACATCGATATCGGGTAACAGAGCACTGAAATCGTTATCGAAGGCAAATGTGGATTTGTAATACGGGTTTTCTGCATCCCCCGCCCTGGAGTTACCGGGACAGAGGTAACACTTTTCATCATACTCCGGCTTTTGATCCTTCACCTGCTCCTCCTGCTGACCTTGCCAGGGGCGTTGGGTTCGATGTGGAGAAACCTGGACCCATTCTCCCGTCAGGATATTGAGTCGTCGATGTGGCCTGTCGTTGAATTTGATTTCCATAACAATAAAAGTTTGATTGTACCTTGGGTTCGAAATTTAATCATTCAGCTATCGGGTGTTGTTCGTAAACTTTTCACTGATTCAAAACTCTGACAGGTTTGTTAAGTTGATCCTGTCGGTGAGAGATTTGAATAAAGCTTTGAATAATACTATCCCCAGAGGTATCATTCCCCAGTTCGCTTCGCTCACGTCCCCCCTTCGAAGGAGGACTCTGTTATCTTAAAAACAGCATTGCCTGATTTTAGGTTAAATCTATTACTCATGATGAAGCGCTCTCCATTACGGAGGTTCCGCCTCCAATCTTTGCTACATAGAACTCCACCGGTTTTGCCAATTGATCCCGGTAATACTGCTCAATAGCCTTTTTGATCTCGCCGACTTCCCGTTCAACCACCAGATTGATGGTGCATCCACCGAATCCTCCCCCCATCATTCGGGAGCCCAGAACGTCATCAAGCTCCTCTGTTGCTTCGACGAGGGTATCCAGCTCTTTACAGCTCACCTCATACAGATCTCGCAGACCAGCATGCGAACCGTACATCCGTTTTCCAAATGCTTTGATATCGCCGTTTGAGAGATCATCACACGCCTGTAAAACTCGCCTATTTTCATCAAGAACGAACCGGCATCTACGATATATGATCTCAGGCATCTCCTCTTTGTGATGATCAAGCAGGTCAGAGCTTACATCTCTAAGATTCAGAATTTCGGGATTATACTTTTGTAAAATTTGAACCCCTTCCTCGCATTGCTCTCTGCGGATATTATACTCCGACGAGGCCAGTTCGCGACGCACTTTGGTATCGCAGAGCAGAATGGCTATGTCCTCTTTTTCAAAAGGGAATTCAGAGTATTCGAGAGTACGACAGTCGAGCCGAAGCACGCTTCCTTTTTTCCCGTGCAGGTTGGCAAACTGATCCATTATCCCACACTGCACATCCACAAATTGATTTTCTGCCTGCTGACCGATTTTCGCCATCTCCATCGTTGTAAGCTCGAGATCAAAAAGTGTATTCAGACCGGTCAGAATTCCACCTTCCAGTGCGGCTGAAGAAGAAAGCCCTGCCCCAATTGGAATATCACCTCCAAACAGGCAGTCAAAGCCCTCTATCAATTCCCCTTGTTTGGAGAGCTGATCCACCACACCCAGGATGTAATCAGGCCAGCCCATCCCCGACTTCTCGTAGCTTTCAGCAACTTCCGTTTCATATTGCTGCTCGTCCATATCTGCAGCAAAAAGCCGGATTCTATTGATATGATTAGGCGCTATTGCCAGCAGAATCCGTTTGTTGATTGCGGCAGGCAGCACAAAACCATCATTATAATCGGTGTGCTCTCCGATCAGGTTTACCCTCCCGGGAGAGTGAATCAGTAGCGGTTCTGAACCAAATTCTTGCCTGAACAAAACCTCTAATATTTTACCCCTTATGCTCATCTTAAATCTTTTAATTTAATTTTTTTCATTACCAGAATACCGCATAAATCACAGCGACGATTATCAATATTGCGTATGCACCAATGTTGAATGCAGGGCTGGTGTGGAACATCTCCGCTGTAGTATGGATCGCTTTTGGATCTTCATCATGCGGGTTGGTAGTCAAACTCACACCGACAATAATCACAATAGTGATGATGAGTGTGTAAAACATCTGATCGAGAAATGGAAGTCCAACTGCCGGTAACTTTAGCAGTAAGGCTACAACAATGGATGAAAGAACTCCATAGATTGCTCCTTGCGTGGTTGTCTTCTTCCAGAAAAGTCCCATTAAAAACACAGCCAGAATACCAGGACTCACCAAGCCGGTATACTCCTGAATGTACTGGAATACTTGAGGGACATTTGCAAGCTGAGGCGCCATGAAAACAGCGATCAGCAGGGCAACAGCAGCGGTTATTCTTCCTGTGTTTACAGTCTGCTTGTCGGTTGCATTTTTATTGAAGTATGGACGATAGATATCCATCGTAAAAATGGTTGCGATAGAATTTAGCATGGAAGCTAAAGAGGATACAATGGCCGCCGCAAGCGCAGCCACTACCAGTCCTTTAAAACCGGGTGTAAGAAATACTCTGATCAGCCACGGGTAGGCGTTGTCATACACAATACTTCCATCTGGATTCGTAAATACATCAGCTATACCCGGAATAATTGTGGTTCCTTCCGGCTGAACATAAAGTACATAAACTATGATACCGGGAATGACGACGATTAAAGGAATAACCAGCTTTAAAAATCCGGCAAAAATGATCCCTTTTTGTGCCTCTTCAAGTGATTTAGCCGCAAGTGTTCTCTGAATAATATATTGGTTAAATCCCCAGTAATAGAGATTGGCAACCCACATGCCCCCAATAAGCACACCTATTCCGGGCAGGTTAAAGTATTCGGGGTTCGATCTGTCCAGGATCATCGTAAACTTCTCTCCTGCCACATCATAAATATGAGCCATCCCGTTGAAGATACCTCCATCCGGAGTTACATGATTCAGCGCAGCAATTGTAGTTACCGTTCCGCCAATTATGAGAAGAACAACCTGAAGTACATCCGTCCACGCAACAGCTGAAAGCCCGCCATACAGTGAATAAGCAGCAGCAATAAATGCCAGGCCTAAGAGGGCATGTATTAAATAAGTTCCATCACCTGTTCCAATGATTGTATCCAGTGCCCGGGCACCCAGATACATAACCGTTGTTAGATTTACAAAAATGAAGAGTGCAATCCAGAAGATTGCAAGTATTGTCTTGAGCGTGGTATTGAACCGGTACTCGATGAATTCAGGAATCGTAAAAAGTCCTTTTTTGATAAAAATCGGAAGAAAATATTTCCCAACAACAATGAGTGTGATAGCAGCCATCCACTCATACGAAGCTATGGCAAGCCCAACGGCAAACCCTGATCCGGACATTCCAATAATCTGTTCAGCGGAAATATTAGCGGCAATTAGTGATGCACCAATCGCCCACCACGGAAGTGCCTTACTGGCCAAAAAATAATCTTCCGCATTTTTTTGATGCCCCTCTTTTTCACGGGATACCCATAAACCAAGTCCCACAATGAGAAGTGCATATCCAACAAAGACTACTGTGTCGAGAAGAGAAAATTCCATCAGGAATAATTTTTAATGTGTTAATAAATTAAATTTCATAGGTAATCATGACAATGCGTATCATAATATTCATACTTGGACTTTCAACTCTTATTCTAAGAATCCGTAATTGCAATTCATCATGTTTTATATGGATTACCGAATTTTTCTTGATTATATCATCAAGTGAGTCGTCCCCCGTGAAGACTCAAGTGCGCCAGTAAATTCTATTTCGGCATATCCAACCGTCCAACCTTCATAACACATCCAGATTCCTCTATTCAATTTTTTTGTGATCTGAAAATTTTATGCGTCACGATATTGTGCGTTATGGGATAGTGTATACCCGATGTAGAGATACACCAAGTATTGGTATGTTATTCTCAAATAGATCAGTTCACCATTCAACACGATTGATATGTTATCGTTAACATATTTTTTTCAAAATAAAATTCTCCACCTTAGAATCAAATTTATTTTTGAGAATCAGCAAAGATCGGGTTAAATATATCCTATAATAAAATGAACATGCTTCAGGAACACCCGCACGAGTTACGTATCTGCAGTTCAGTTTCCAGTTCAATATCCTCTGCCGGCTCGTTGCTGTCTTTTATTGTATTGATCAGCTTTTCAGCCGCCCGTTTGCCGATCTCAATTGAAGGTTGTTTAACGGTCGTCAATGGGCATTTGAGCAGTGATGCCCGAATATCATCCGAAAATCCGGCAATGGCAATGTCATCGGGCACCATAAGCCCCTCTTCTTCAATCCGTTCAATTGCACCGATTGCTACCGGATCGTTAACCGTTACCACTGCACGGGGCCATTTAATTTTTGGTAGGTTAAGCAGCTGATCCATTGCATTGTATCCCCCCTTTTCGAGAAATCCACTCTCAATGATCAGGTTATCATCTATTGAGATATTGTTTTCGAGTAGTGCTTCCTTGTAGCCGTCCAGCCGCTCCTTTCCGATCGAAATATCGGGGCCGTGCAGACAAGCGATTCGATCATAGCCATGGCCAATCATATGAAGAGTCATCTCTTTTGCCCCTGTTTTGTCATTTACACTTACTTTGCTCACATCCAGTTCATCAATGCAGCGATCGAAAAATACAACCGGCAAACCGGAGTTGATTACCTCCTGAAAATGGTCAAAGTTGCGAGTCGTTTCTGAACATGATACTAAAATGCCATCAACACGTTTTGAACGAAGCGTCTGAATGGCTTTTTTCTCCCTTTCATAATTCTCTGCCGAGTTGGTCAGGATCAGCTGATAATCCATCTGGTAAGCTACCTCTTCAATACCACTGATCACCTCTGCAAAAAAGACGTGAGATATTTCCGGAATGACAACTCCTATGGTAAAGGTTTTGCGAGAAACCAGGCTTTTGGCAACATGATTGGGAGTGTACCCCATTTCTTCGGCTTTAGCCAATATCCGCTTTCGAGTACTTTCTTCTACATTCGAACGATTATTTAAAGCTCTTGATACAGTCATTGCCGAAACTCCGAGAGCCTCTGCAATCTGTTTTAATGTTACATCTGAACTCAAATTATACTCTGGTATTTTATTTTAAAACAAAAGAATAAGTTACTTATTCTTAAAATAGTTTCATTTAAACTTCATAAGATACTTTATGGTATCGTTATCATCAAGGTAAAATTGTAATTTTGAAGTGCTATCTATACTCATTTTTTTACAAATGTTACGTAGCATCATTTTAAATGATGCTCAAGTGAATCTTCAAAAAATCATGTGTGTTGACAATTTGATGATATTATTAAGTCGAGCCTCAGGATTTAAATAATTAGGAGAAGCCCAGCGCGTACTCTCAAAAAAATAGAGCAATGAATTTATGATGTCATCGGAAATATCGCATTCGGTTGATCTTCAACGGTTCATATAAACAGCAATAAAGTAGATCATTCCACTCAAAAAAGTAAAATTTCTTCCATTTTACTCATATCTGCTCAGGAGATCATATAACACCGCTTAAATCATCTAATGTCTTAAATCTTAGATGCAAAATTCTCGGTGGACTCTACAACATTTTTTTTTATTTGAACCTAAAAGAGAAGGAACTTGAACCTCCTCTCTCCCAAAGATTCCGGTTAATCATGCTGCCCATTCACAGACTTAGTATACTGCTCCAAGGTTGATTCAGGAATTTGAAATAAATATTGATAAGAAAGGCTTCAAGCTGTTATAATTGAAGCCTTTTTTGAACAGAATTCTACCTTTTCCGATACGTCGTTATACTTTCGCTCATCTCGCTGTAAGCCGTTCTGATTCCATCACCTGTTGACGCAAAATCAAACGTGTCTTTTGAATCAATGCCTAACTTTGCAGCTTCGGAAAACGAATCCTGATTGGCTCCCAGGAAAATGAACTCCCATGAGTACTTCTCCTTTTGATGACGAATCATGTCATTAATTTTTGATAAATCATATGACGTGCTTGCGTTTTCTTCTCCATCGGTCAAAATCGCAACAATAACTTTTTCAGGTCTGTTTTCTTCTGGTGTTTTTGCCAGTCGAGAGCCTGTAGAATCTATTGCTTTGCCTACTGCGTCCAGCAGCGCTGTACTTCCCATCGGTATGTAGTCTTTGTCTTGGATGGGATTAACCTCACTCAGAGGTTTGTTTTCGTGAATAACGTCATAGTCAGTGTTGAACTGGATTAACGTTAATGTTGCTTCTCCAGGCAACTTTTTTTGCTCTTCAAGAAACGAGTTAAAACCTCCAATAGCGTCATTTTCTATGAGTTTCATAGACCCTGAAGCGTCAATGATGCATATGATCTCAGATAAACCTTTTTTCATATTTACTCCTTTTTAAGTGTGTAGTCGATTAATTAAAGCTGTCGTCACGAATTTGCTAACCTTTATTCTCCCCAGACGTAATCGACTTGAAATAAAATAGTGTTACGTTTTAATACACCAATATTATAACATTGAGTGCCAACGTGTTGTTGCGGGAAGATATGATTATAAGTGAACGCAGCTATTTTTATAGAATCCTATCGTGGAAAAAAAGAGAAGGTGCTCAAACCTCCTCTCTCAATGATGCCGATCAGTCCTCTTGGCCATTCACAGACTCAGCATATTCCTCCGGTTCTTTGTACCCCTCTCGATGAATAACGCGAATGTATTCGCCGGATGGCTTCAGTGCGAAATGATCGATATCGCCATGCCGGTTTTTGTATGAGAGCACTGACTCTATATTAGCATAGATCCGTTCTTCAGTCTCGTTTAACACAATGAATAGCGTTGCACTCATTCCGATCAGATTCTCCAGATCAATGCCCTGCTGAAGCTCAGCCGGGGTGTATTTGATCCCACGCCACTTCTCTATAAACCTGCGTAACGAGGCCTTCTCATTTAAGCTGCGAGTAAACCGCTTGCCGACAATGAAATGCTTGCCTTCCTCGTCTGTGGACTGAAGCTCCCAGACCAGAGAAATTTTTTCTTTGGGTCCCCAGGGTGTTTCAAGCGTTCCCAGATTCACAGCGTCAACAAGTACTGCTGAGTGCAGGCCTTCATCCGGTACGGGATAATTGGATGGGTCCTCAGTAATTATTAAATCAGACATAATGTCCTCCGTTTTATTTTACGACGAATCGTCGCGATTTTGTTTGTTTTTGGAACTTCTTGCAAAGGGCCGGATATCGCTGCTTTAAAGCTTTGGTGTTCAGTCTATTTGTAGTCTGGTTCTTCCATGTGATCAGGTCTCTACCTCCTGAGACCAACCGCTCGCCCTCGCCGACTGAGGCCTTAAGAAACGCTTCCAGCAGTTCTTTTTCGAACGTCATGGAATTCATCTTCTGACGTAATTTGATGAGCTCTTCGTAGTAGGCCTGGTCTTCGGCTGATGCCTCCACTACTTTTCCATCCGAAGCATCAGGGTATAACAGCAGAGCATCCTCTCCATTAATGGGATCGGGTCGAATTCCTTCGATCATATGCCGTTGCCACCAGCGAATGAGCTTCTCTTGGGTTTCGGCGATCCACTGCTCATCTCGCTTTATCAGAATTGGCTCGTAATATTTGCAGGTATCCCGCTCATAGATGAACAGATACGCATACGAATAACCTGTCAGTCCGAGGTATGTTTGAATCTGATATAGCCACTCGATTGGATACTCTCCTTCAAGGGATTTCAGGCGGTGTGAAGTGGTCGTCTTTAGCTCAAGGACACCCGTGCCATCCACGCCTTCTCCGTTAAGTATCTGGCGATCGATGTTGGCCCGGAGAAACTTATGTTCACTGTGGGTGAACGACTGATTAACGCGGCGGGTCTTTAGCCCAGTCGTATGGGAGAAGTAATCAGCCATTACAGGCTCAAAAACGTTGCCGAATTCCATGATTGGCGTGGAATCTACCGGCTCGATGAGTCCTTTCTTTCTCAGCCATACCTGAAGTGGCGTGCTGTAGGAAGATTCGCCAAGAATGG
>LKNA01000106.1 GCA_001564065.1 Chitinophagaceae bacterium T5-Br10_B2g13 | reverse complement strand
CGAAACCATGCATGAACTTGCAAAACTGGGTAAAGTCCCAATTATGGCTCACCCCACATTTTCCGGTTCATATCTTGTGAATCGAAATGGTATAGATCCTGTTTTCTACTTCGGGAAATTAACACGATCATTTGGTGCAGATGCCATTATCTACCCAAATGCTCAGGGAAGATTCTCTTTTTCTACTGAAATATGTATCGCTATCAACCGATCCTGCCATGAGGAGTTTGATTCAATTATCCCTGCGTTTCCGGCTCCCGGCGGCGGAGTTAAACTTAAAACAATATCCAATCTGACTAAACAATACGGTAATGATATAATCTTTTTGATTGGCGGGAGTTTGTATAAACAGGACGCTGGTTTGATAAAGGCTTCTGAACAATTTCAAAATGCATTAATCCGCCATGAAAACTAAGTCAAAAATTATTTCTGCAGATAAAAAAGGCTGGAGTAATGTTGAAGAAAAGATCTACAAGACGGAAGGATCTAATTTCAAGGACATCAAGCGTTTCTCTCTTTTGGATGATTCCATTCCCGATCTCAACTTTCATACCCGGTACTTTGAAATTGAACCGGGCGGTTATTCTTCACTTGAGATGCATAGACATCCCCACAGCGTAATTGTCCTTAAAGGCTCCGGCTCTGTTATTTTGGATGATCAGACTTCAACTATTTCGATGCATGATGTTATTTACATCGCCCCAAATACCGTCCATCAATTTCATGCAGACTCCAATGACAAACTTGGATTTTTGTGCATAGTAGATCGCTATCGCGACAAACCCGTTATTCCATCCGATGATGAAATACGGTCTAAAATACGATCAGAGAATGTTTTAAAGAAAATCAGAAAATAGTCTTGAAAAGAACCCTTGGATGATCGTATATTTACAACTCTTGAAAAGGGATCAACTATTTGTAATGCTCCCGACGTTTCAAAGTCGTATTATTTGATTTACTGAAGATTTTAAATACTTAACACCAGCGGGAATAGCTCAGTGGTAGAGCACAACCTTGCCAAGGTTGGGGTCGCGAGTTCAAATCTCGTTTCCCGCTCTTTTAAAAGCTCAAAGACGAAAGTTTTTGAGCTTTTTTTATTTGTGATACAGCTCAAGAGAAATGTTCTATACCTATATCATATTCAGCAGATCCAAGAACAGATATTATACCGGTTACACTTCTTCAACTCCTCAGGTCAGACTAGACCGTCACAATAATGGAATGACCCCTTCAACCAAATCCGGTATTCCCTGGCTACTTAAATTCTATAAATCATTTGATAGTAAGTCCGATGCAATCAAGTACGAAAACTTCATAAAAAGACAGAAAAGCCAAAATTTTATCAAAAAACTTATTGCTTCAAATGAGAATGAGGTTCTGGAATAGCTCAGTGGTAGAACATCCCGAAACCTCGGGACCAAGGTTGGGGGCGTCCCGACTAATTCGGGGTTTCCCGCTCTTTTAAAAGCTCAAAGACGAAAGTTTTTGAGCTTTTTTTATTTGTGATACAGCTCAAGAGAAATGTTCTATACCTATATCATATTCAGCAGATCCAAGAACAGGTATTATACCGGATATACTTCTTCGACCCGGATGGATTGCCACTGGAATTAGTGGAAGATCAAACCAATTCAGAAATTGATACCTGGGAGAGTTCAACAATACCGTCCGACTATCAGATTCGCGGATTTTGGTCGGCAACCCTTCGCCTGCAGGACTTTGAAGGAACACAAAAAGTTTTAAAAGAAGTGTTGGGCTTTAAAGAAACTGAAACAGAAAGTCATTTTAAACGACTGACAACCGATAGCCGGTTTGGCCATTCCATCATTCTTGAAAAAACTGATCAACCAAAAATTAGCAGAACAGGACGCGGCACGGTTCATCACGTTGCATTTCGGGCAAGGGATGAAAAAGAGCTTGCAGAGATGAGAGAGAAAGTTTTAGACATGGGGCTGAATCCTACAGAGATTTTGGATCGTCATGTTTTTAAGTCTGTCTACTTCCAAATCCCCGGCGGCGTTCTTTTTGAAATGGCAACCGATGGTCCCGGGTACGGAGCAGCCCACACCTCAGAAGAGGTGATGGGAGAAAAGCTATTTTTACCTCCCTGGCTGGAACCAAAAAGGGAATATATTGAAAAACAATTACCCCCAATAACAGTCTGATATCCCTATTAATCATTTAGGATTATTCAACACACTTTGAGATTTTACGTGTTCGAAATCATAACAGAATTCTGACTATATGATTGATACACTTACTGAAGCCTTTTTTTCCGAAATTGAGCAGTTTATTGAATTTATGCCGAGGATATTGATTGCACTTTTTGTTGCTTTCATCATCTATTTTATTGGGCGAATGGTTGGCAAGGGAACTGTAAGGATTCTGAAGCGCAGCACGATGCCTGAAGCCTATCATCATTTTTTCAAAAAGCTAATTACGGGTATTGCAGTTTTTATCGGTTTCATAGTGTTTCTTAACCTTATTGGATACAACACGCTGGCTGCCAGCCTTGTAGCGGGCGGCGGACTTACAGCCGTAATGCTTGGTTTCGCATTTAAGGATATCGGTGAAAATTTTCTGGCTGGGTTCTTTCTCGCATTTAGTCGACCATTCAATACTGATGATGTCATTGAATCGGGCAACATTACCGGACGTGTTAAAAGTATTCAACTTCGCCACACGCATCTGCGTACAGCCGACGGTTGTGATGTATTTATTCCGAGCGCACAACTTTTCACTAAACCGCTGCACAACTACACTCTTGATGGACTCCGCAGAGGAAGTTTTACAATTGGAATTGACTATTCCGACGATGCAGAAGCTGCTCTCAAAATCATTTTAGAGGCTGTGGTTAAGACACGAGGTGTTTTAAAAAAACCGGGAGCCGGTACAAGTATAAAAGGTTTTGACCCTTCATTTGTAGAAATCCAGGCACTGTTTTGGATTAATGCGAAAGATCAGGATATGAGCCTCGGGAAAGTACGCACCCAGGCTATGGACAATTGCAGAAAAGCTCTGATAGAAAACGGATTCACATTCAGTTCAGACATGACAACCGCCATCGACATGCGGCCGGTGGACGTGAACGTTCGTGGAAAAGAAAATTAAACGTCTTCTTGACTTTTTTTACCCTTGTTGGGAATAAAAAGTACCGCAGCCATCGTCAAAAATATTCCATTTCGGACTACCATTTTCCAGCCAAACTCACTTCCCAAAAGAGTCGCAAGTATTGATCCGCTTTCGGGATCTCCAAAACATCCGCAATCTCCCTCAATTCCTGCCCCTAGTCCATAGATTGCAAATATGAAAAAGCTCAGATAGATAAGAAGAGCTGCCGGTTTGACGGCTTTACCAAAAATATTGAAGACCAATAGTCCGCCAACCAGAATCTCAATCCAGGGCAGCGTATCAATGATTATGGACTTGAGAAACAGCGGTATCCATGTGATGTAGGCAACCGATTCAAAAAGTGCGGTATTATCCTGCACTTTCAGATAGCCGGCAACCAGCAGCATCGCACCCAGCAGAATTCTGAAGACAACTTTTATTCCAGGTATAAATTTATACATATCCATAGCTATTAGTATACGAAACTGAATAGAAAAACGTACCTGCCTTCCTTCTATTTGATCTGTTATTTACGGCGCTTTTGCATATCTTTTAGACTTATGATAACCCCTGACCATTCAACCCCGGGCATGATCGATAAACCTCATGACTACTGCGGCATTTTTGGTATTCACGACCACGAAGACGCTGCACTCCTCACCTACTACGGCCTTCACGCATTACAACATCGCGGACAGGAATCAGCCGGAATTGTAACCACCTACTTTGATGAGAAAAAAGATCGGCACACGATGCCGATGCACAAAGATTTTGGTCTGGTTCTTTCCGTTTTTGATGACTCAAAAATCTTTAAGCGCGAGCTGAAGGGTCGCTCAGCAATCGGACATAACCGCTACTCTACCAGCGGATCTTCAAAAAATCCGGCAAACATTCAGCCCTTTCGGGTTCACTATCGCAAGGGCAATCTGGCCATCGGACACAATGGAAACCTCTCCAATGCCAGAACTCTGCGCGAACGTTTCCGGGATGAGGGAGTTCTATTTCAGAGCACATCCGATACAGAATTAATTCTTCATTTGATCTCTCACAGCAGGGAAGAAGATCAGATGGACCAGATTATGGATGCACTCCGGCAGATTGAAGGAGCTTACTGTTTGGTGATTTTAACAGATGACAAACTTATTGCTGTACGTGACCCCAACGGTTTCCGTCCACTTGCTTTTGGAAAAATTGACGGATCTTATACGGTAGCCAGTGAAACCTGTGCATTTGATATTATCGGAGCGGAGTACATCCGGGATGTTGAGCCCGGTGAGGTCATTATTATTGACCGGGAAGCAAAAGAGAATCAACAGCCAAAATCGCTCTCTCTGGAACCAAAAGAAGGGACTAAAAGTAGCCAGTGCATTTTTGAATATGTCTACTTTTCGCGGCCAGACAGTAAGATTTTTGGCGAAATGGTAGATAAAATCCGTCGAAATCTTGGAAAGCAGCTCGCTAAGGAGCATCCGCTCGATAAGGTTGTAAAATCAAAAGTTGAAGATCGGCGGCCTATCGTTATTTCCGTTCCCGATTCGAGTAATACGGCCGCAATCGGTTACGCTCACGAAAACCAAAAGTACGGCTTCGACTGTAAATACGATATCGGCCTGATTCGAAATCACTATGTTGGCAGAACCTTTATCTCACCCGGTCAAAAATCGCGTGAGCAAAAAGTCCGCACAAAATTTAATACGGTAAAAGGTGTGATTGAAGGGCGTCCGGTGATTATTGTGGACGATTCCATTGTACGAGGAACAACATCCCGATATCTGGTGGATATGATCCGGGACGCAAACCCGCTGGAAATTCATTTCCTGGTCAGCTCGCCTCCTATTACGCATCCCTGTTTTTACGGGATGGACTTTCCAAGCCCCGAAGAGTTAATCGCCAATAAATTTAACCGTGATGTAGACGCTATCGCCAAAGAGATTGGAGTGGATAGCCTTCGGTATCTTTCTGCTGACGGGCTGGTTGAAGCCGTTAAAGAGGCCAATGAATCTGAGCACGATTACTGTACTGCATGTTTTACCGGTAACTATCCGGTCCCTGTTGATTTCGGAATAGAAAAAGAAGAAAACGAGATTGTTTGATGAATTTCAGAAAAGCAGAATTCATCACAAGTGCGCCGTCCCTCAAAGAGTGTCCCGAAGAGTCGCTGCCGGAGTTTTGTTTCGCAGGGCGTTCTAATGTGGGGAAATCCACTCTGATCAACAAAATCACCAATCAGAAAAAGCTGGCTCGGACGAGTAACACTCCGGGCAAAACCCAGCAGATGAACTACTACAAGATAGATAGCCAGGTTTACCTGGTGGATCTGCCCGGTTTTGGATTTGCCAAAGTCCCCAAAAAAGAGAGAGATCGGTGGGGCAAAGACATCAAGCAGTATCTGCTGATGAGAAACTCATTAAAGCTGATACTCCACCTGGTAGACAGCCGACACAATCCCACCGGATTGGACCAGGAGTTTTTCTACTGGATGGCGAGCAAGCAGAAGCCTTTTGCGATATTAATGACAAAGGCCGACAAGATTTCTAAAAATAAACTCAGTCAAGCCGAGAAAAAAGTGAACGATATTCTCACAAAAATGAATATTGAAGTACCTGTTATTCCTTGTTCCGGAGATACAGGTAAGGGAATTCAGGAGATTCAGTCTCTGATTACCGAATTCAAAGATTACGAATAAAACGAGAAATAATTTCATGCCTTACAAAGCACTACTATTAGACAACGTAGACCCATCCTGCGCGCAAATATTTAAAGAGAGAGGAGTTGAAACCCATATTCCCGGAAAGCTATCGGATGAAGAGTTAAAAAAAGAGATTGGAAAATACGATGCTGTTGTATTGAGAAGCGGTACCACCATTACCAAAGAACTGCTGAAGCATGCAACAAAACTGAAGGTTATTGGCCGCGCCGGTGTTGGTGTTGATAACATTGATATTCCTGCCGCCACTGCAAAAGGTATTCTGGTGATGAATACCCCTGATGGCAACACTATTTCTACGGCAGAACACACCTGCGGTATGATTCTCGCACTATCCAGAAACATTGCACAGTCCGTTGCCCGAGTTAAAAGCGGGGGCTGGGACCGGAAGAGCTTTATGGGAACTGAGGTTCATAGTAAAAAGCTCGGAATTGTGGGATTAGGCAAAATCGGATCAGAAGTTGCGGCACGTATGAAGGCTTTTGGGATGGATATATATGCCTACGACCCTTTTACAACCGAAGAGCATGCAAATTCACTTGGGGTAAAACTACTCGACCTTAACGAATTGCTTTCAACTGTTGACTACCTGTCTGTCCACACACCGCTGACTGACAAAACCCGAGGGATGATCTCATTGGAAAATGCGGATCAGATCAAAAAAGGAATCCGGTTAGTAAACTGCGCCAGGGGCGGAATTTATAAGGAAGAGGATCTCCCAAAACTGATTGAAGACGGAATCATAGCCGGAGTAGCACTGGATGTTTATACTTCAGAACCTCCCACACCTGAAATTTATAAAACACTCGAAAATCCGGCCGTGATCTGCACACCGCATTTAGGTGCTTCTACCGAAGAGGCACAGGAAAAAGTAGCCGTGCAAATTGCCCAGCAGATTTCTGATGCGCTCGAAAATAAAGACTATAAAGGGAGCCTGAATGGGAAATCTATCTCCCTCTTGACGAACAAAGAAGTGAAGCCCTATGTAGAACTGGCAGAGAAACTCGGAAAAGTAACCGGACAGATCATGCCGGAAAACATTAACAGTTTTTCGTTTGAGTATACCGGAGACTGTGTAAAATTTGCTGATATTCTTACGGATGGAATCCTGAAAGGAATTCTTTCTGAGTATATCACAGAATCCGTAAACCTGATTAATGCCCGGCACTATGCTGAAGAGCGTGGATTAAAAATCAAGGAGACAACCAGCAGCAACGGCAAGATGTATAAAGATCTGGTTACCATAGAACTGGGTGAGGACGCTCCGTATAAGAAAATCTCTGCAGCTGTATTTGGCCCGAACGATTATCGAATTGTTGAAATAGACGGCTACGGAATTGAGCTTCGGTTGGAGGGAGACATATTAATGTATCAGAACCAGGATAAGCCCGGAATGCTCGCATCTGTGGCAGGATCGCTTGCTGCTAAAAATATCAATATTGGCGCACTAAGTCTTGGACGAGCCGGAAAGGGAACAAATGCTATTACAGCGGTAATTGTAGACAAACAACTCACCAACGATGAGTTTAAAGAGATCTGCAAAATTGAAGGCGTTCAAAACGTAAAGTATATCTCGCTGTCTTAGTATTGAGATACGAGATTTAGGAGTTAGCATCCTCACTTAATCCATTTTCTCAAGTAGAAAGAGGCGTTTGCAACCACAATCACAATCACTCCGCCAACCAGTGTGTAGAGCGGCCAGGCGATGGTTAACGGTTCACCCGGAAGGAACTGCTGAAGTGCACCCTCAACCATGAAGAGCAGTGATATCAGCCCGGTAAAGAAACCAATCATCGCATCGGTTTTGTCAGGGCGAGGGAAAAGACGGCCAAGCATAAAAATCCCTAACAGCCCGCCATAGGTGTAAGACGCAATTCCCAATCCAAGTTCAACAACAGCCGGCTGCTCACCTTCGGAAAGCTGAAGCCAGGTAAATAGAAATGCAGAGCCTGTCAGTATAAAACCCCAGGCAATGGTGGTAAGTCGCGAAATCCATAATTCCCTTTCCTGATCCCACTCCTGACCAAAAATGGGTTTTATAATATCGTAGGTGGTAGATGATGCCAGTGCGTTCAATGACGAGCTGAGGCTACTCATAGCGGCCGCAAAGAGCGAAGCAATGATTAGGCCCGCTACTCCCACCGGCATGTGGTCTACAATGAATTTTGCGAATATCTCGTCCGTGGTTCTCAGCCCGAGTTCGGCAAGGTCAGCACCGCTGTAGAACACATAGAGCATCAAGCCGATAAAAAGGAAAAAAGCGAATTGAGCCGCTGCAACAAATCCACTCCAAATTAGTGCCTTCTGGCTGGATCTTAGATTTCCGGTAGCTAACAGACGCTGAACAATTAACTGATCGGTACCGTGTGATGCAATGGAAAAAACTGCCCCTCCAAAAACGGCAACCCAGAAGACATATGGATCGGCAAGGAACTCCTGAATGGAGAGTCCGCCACCCCAGTTAAACAGGGTAAATTTCCCATCACTGCTCAGCGTACTCATGATCTCCGCAAAACCGACATCAATTTTACCGATCATCAGAAGCAGAGCGAACAGGGCACCACCGATGTAAACCACCATCTGAACCACATCCATCCAGATTACGGCCTTGATACCGCCAAGGAAGGTATATATCAACGTAATAACTGCAATGACTGAGATCGCAAGAAGGTAGATCGCTCCGTCACCCCAGGCATCAAACACACCGGCAAATCGAAAGATGATTGCCAATGGAATAGCTGTAGCAAATAATCGGACACCATCAGCCAGAAGGCGCGTAATAATAAATGTAGAGCTGGCTGCTTTTCTCATTCCGGAACCAAAACGCTTCTCCAGAAATTGATAGGCGGTTGTCATTTCGCCTTTTACATAGGCCGGAAGAAACCAGATGGCCACAATGATTCGCCCCAGGATGTAACCAATAGTAAGCTGTAGAAACAAGAGATTCCCGCCATACGCAACGGCCGGAATACTGATGAAGGTAAGGGTACTGGTTTCGGTAGCAACAACGGAAAAGAGAATAGCCCACCACGGCATTTCACGTCCGCCGAGAAAATAGTCGGTGGATGATTTTTGTGTCCCGGCCGACCAGATGCCAAATACGGCAACCGCCACCAAGTAGAGAACAATAATAACACCGTCGAGCAGAGTAAATCCCATGAATCCGTTTGTTTTATGAATCTGTAAAAGAAAGGAAAATCAAGATTGGATTCAAAGTGAAAGAACAGTGCCATGATAGAATTCAGAGGTTCAATCTGGGCAACTCTGCGTACAACTCAGCGGGAATCTACGAGAAACCAGACGTCATGAAGGCTCAAATACTATTTTGTCTGACAACAAATCATCAAGAATTTTGTTCTCGCAGAGTTTTTTGTTTTGATCTTCCGTGAATTTCCGTACTTCCGTGGCAACCTCAACCATTAATCTAAACAAACACTTTCCCTAATATTGTAAGGGCATATAAATAACTGTGTCATACATTAAATATGAATTTATTATGGCCACGGAAGCACAGAATAACACGGAGAGGATATGAGTGATAAAATTAAACTGGAATATTTTCCATTTAAAGAAGAGACCAATCAGATCATTAAAGCAGGAATTGAAGTACATAAGAATTTGGGCAACGGTTTCCTGGAGATTGTATACAAAGATGCTTTAGAGTATGAATTTTACACCAAAGATATTTTCTATGAGAGAGAGAAGAAATATGAGATTAAGTACAAAAAAGCCATACTACCACATAAATTCTATGCAGACTTTGTCGTATTTAACAGTGTAATTCTCGAAGTAAAAGCTAAAGATGGAATTCCACCTGAAGATTTGGCTCAAACCATCAACTACTTAAAGTGCTCCGGTTGCAAAGTCGGATTGATACTCAATTTTGGCAAAGTGAAAATTGAGATCAAAAGAGTTGTGCTATAAGCTTCCGTGCAAATCCGTGTTTCCGTGGCGATTAAACGCGTCTTCACAGTGAAGAGCTTATTTTTGCAGAAAATCAATAAACTTCTGAACCGCTCTTCCGCGGTGGCTGATTTTGTTCTTCTCTTCTGAGCTCAGTTCGGCGAAGCTTTGATCGTATCCTTCAGGGATGAAGACCGGGTCGTAGCCAAATCCTTTATCTCCTCTTTTCTCGTCGATGATTTTCCCACGGCAAATCCCCTCAAAAAAATGCTCGTCGGAACCATTCACAAAAGCAATTACCGTTCTAAACTGAGCTGCTCGATTTGATTTCCCCACAAGCTCAGCTAACAGCTTATTTACATTATCATCATAGGTAGGATTTTCACCGGCGTACCGCGCAGAGTAAACTCCCGGCGCTCCGTCCAGGGCATCCACTTCTAGTCCCGTATCGTCCGAAATTGAAGGCAGTCCGGTTTTATCAAACCAGTAACGAGCTTTTTTCAGAGCATTTCCCTGCAGGTCGGGCTGATCCTCTTCCACTTCTTCCGCATCGGGAAAATCCAGCGTGGATTTCAGATCAATACCTAATGGCTGAAGAACCTGAAGCAGCTCATCTATTTTATGAACATTCCCCGAGGCGAGAAAAATTATGCCCGGCTTTTTCATTAAACTCATTTTTTAATCAATTTCAGGAATTTCACTCAGCTGTCTGAACTCCCGATAACGATCGTAAATCTCCTTCTCAGTCAGATCCTTCAGCCGCTCCGGGCCAAACTTTTCTACGCAGAAACTGGCCATTACAGAGCCAAATATTACCGCTTTACGCATGTTGTTTGGAGTCAGGTCGTCGGTGTAGGAGAGCCACCCCAGCAGTCCGCCCATAAAAGTATCGCCGGCACCGGTCGGATCAAAGATATCGATCACCGGGTAGGCGGGAGCCGAGAAAATCTCATCGCCTGCAAACAGAAGTGCCCCATGCTCTCCTTTCTTTATAATGAGAGATGAGGGACCCATAGCCCGTACTTTATCCGCAGCTTTAATCAGGTTGGGCTCTTCGGCCAGCTCTCTCGCTTCAGAGTCGTTGATTACCAAAAGATCCACTCCTTTTAACGTCTCTTTCAGGGCATCCGGAGTTCCCTCAATCCAGAAGTTCATCGTATCCATCACCACAAAATCTGGTTTGCTCACTTGGTCGAGCACTTTACCCTGCAGGCTAGGTTCAATATTTCCAAGAGCTACATACTTCGCGTCTTTGTAACTTTCAGGAATAACCGGATCAAAATGTTCAAATACATTAAGCTGAGTATCGAGCGTATCACGGTTATTCAGGTCATAATGGTATTTACCTTTCCAAAAGAAGGTGTTACCGCTTTTATCGATCTGCAAGCCTTCGAGATCCACATCTTTGCTCTTTAGCAATTCGATATCTTCATCGGCAAAATCTTTCCCTACCACACCTACCAGGTTAATCTGATTTGCGAAGTATGATGCCGCAAGAGAGATATATGTGGCAGATCCACCAAGGATTCTGTCTGTTTTTCCAAATGGAGTTTCGATACCGTCGTAAGCTACAGAGCCGACTACAAGAAGAGACATAGATGTTTTCTTTAATTCTGATTAATTCGTCATTTTAAAGCATGGAAAATAGCAAATTCATTACCCTTTTGT
>LKNA01000006.1 GCA_001564065.1 Chitinophagaceae bacterium T5-Br10_B2g13 | reverse complement strand
ATACCGTAAATGAAATAGGACAATAGTTTAATGATAAGGTAATAAAATTATTGAGATACCTGTAATAGTACATAGAAAGTAGTATAATATATATTATGTAAAGTTAAGTTGATTATTGATCAATCCCTATTTATTGCATTTACTTATACTACCCCATTACCGTCAACTACGGTACTTATTTGTGTTTAGGATAATGTTTTCTGAATAGCCTTAAAGTCTGGGAGATTTCCGGAATCTTCCAGTACTTCAACATATTCAACTTTTAGATTTTTATTAATCACAAAAGCTGCTCTTTTAGAGACCCCATTTAAACCGTAGAAATCTTCATAGAGTACATCAAACTGCTCTGATACTTCTCTGTTGAAATCACTTAAAAGAGTAAAATTCAGATTATTCGCTTTTTTAAACTCCTTTAGAGCAAAAAATGAATCAACGCTTATGGCTGCAACATTTGCATTCAGGGAGTTGTATAATTTCATATTATCCCTGGTAGTGCATAACTCTTCTGTACATGTACTTGAAAAGGCTAAAGGAAAAAAGAGTAATAGAACTTTACTACTGTCAGTTAACTCTTTTAAACTTACCTCTTCCCCATTAGTATTCTGAAGTGAAAAATTACTTACAGTGTCTTCTATTTTAAAACTCATACCTGTTGATGATAGAATTGTTATTATAAAATTTTGTCAATGAATAGCTTATCAAAGGGATGGCTATTGCGGCCAATGTTTGCCACAACCAAAATCCAATTTTAATAGTTTCTCCGAACCAATAAAGCACCATGGCTGATATAAAAAGTATTGCTGCAGATGCTGATAGTGCCAAAACACGTTTATTCTCAATGTGACTCACTAAAATAGATAGTAGTGACAATAGAGCGGCAATCTGCAGAAGCTGTACTACTAATTGAATAATGGTTTCATTTCCGGCTATTAAAGGATAGAGAACCGGTATAAGGATGGGAAAAAATGCGATTGCGTATGGATATCTGGCAAATTCAGGCTTTAGCTTCCTTACCGTTAGTAGTAGAATAGACAGGATTACAGAAAAGTTTAAAAGCTTTAGTACTTCAGAGACGATCCAGGAGTTTTCATAAACAAGAAATTTATTGATTTGAAAAGAGATAATTGAGAAAAGTGTAAACAAGCATAAAATTTTAACATCTCTTTGACTGCTTTTTAACGCCCAGAATATGTACGTTGCACCAATGGCCGATGTTAAGATGATTAGTATTTCACTCCAAACCATTCATATCAATTATTTTGGCGGTTTCTTGCCTTAGCATTAATCTCTTTTTGAGCCATTTTTTCATTCTGATATAATAAAATCAGGTCAGCGATCTCTTTGAGATGCTTTCTCTCTTGTCTTACCATTCCCTGAACAAAATCGTAAAGTGTTATAACACGCCCTGATCTACTTTTCACTCCTCTCTCCCAATCAATTAACGGGATTTTTTTTATCACATTAAGGAGAGCTGCCCGATGTTTTATAATCTTTCTGAGGGCTTTCTGTACATCCGTTTCTTCATCGTCTACTTGAAACGTATTTTCATACTCTTCAAACTGAGAGAGGTCGAGCATCCTGTTTTCTGAAAATACTTGTTCAATGATAGGTCTGTAGTAATTTTTTTGAGCGTGATCAATAAGCTTAAGAGTAGTGTATATTGAGCGCCCCTCATGCGGATCTTCTGAATAAGGTACACGATCAATTACGTACTGCAGAGCTTCGGCTTCATCTCCCAGATAGGTTACATCATCAATTAACTGCTCGAGCTGTTCCTGAGTTACCTCTTGATCCGTCATCATAATAAAGGATTATACAGACCAGTTTTTTGAAGCTTCTGTTGCATCATTTTTCTTCTGCTGTTCGAGCATATCAACCAGCGAAAGCCCTGTATTCCAGTCTGTATCTCTGTCTCTAACTGAATGAATATTGTTCTCTTCCTGAAAGTCCCAGAACTGACCAAACTGTCTGTTTTTATATTCTCTTAAAAATTCCAACCGATCCGAAAGGTCCTCTTTAGCAACCAGTAAACGCTCTTTATCGTAAATTGCGTCTTCCCGGGATTCGAATACGATATCATAATCTTTACTCATTACAATCGCTTCCTCAGGACAAACTTCTTCGCAATAACCACAATAGATGCATCGAAGCATGTTAATCTCAAAAAAGTTAGGATAACGCTCTTTTGGATCATCAGAATCTTCATTTGCCTGCATGCTAATAGCCAGCGGCGGACAAGCTCGGGCGCAAAGTCCACAAGCTACACAGCGCTCTTTTCCATTGTCTTCAACCAAAACCGGCCTTCCGCGAAAAGATGCAGGTGGATCCCACTTCTCCTCAGGATAATTCATTGTAAATGTTGGTGCAAACATCTGCTTGAAGGAGTACTTCATCCCTTTTAATATTTCAGGGATATAGAGCTTTTCCAAAAAAGATAACTTACGTTCCCGCTTAAAATCTTCGCTTATTGGGTTAGCTGCCGGTTTATCAAGATTTTTTTGCATTCTGATGCGCTTTTAAAAAATATTTCTGATACAAATTTTAAATTGAAAATAAGCCTTTAAACTATCGGGTTCAAAGATTATTCCGTAAATATAAGAGTTATTTTTGTCGAAATACCATAGTAATCGGCACGCCTTCAAAACCGTACTCTTCACGTATTTTACTCTCTATGAAACGCCGATAATTGGGCGGTAATTCCTGAGGATTATTCATGAAAAATTTAAATACCGGTGGATTACTTTTCACCTGTACCGCATACTGAATTTTTAGCTTTCTGCCACGTTTTACCGGTAAAGCTCTCTCTTTTAACATGGCCTCTATAAAGTTATTCAATTCCGGAGTTGATATCTCCTTTCTCCGTTCTTGTATTACTTTCTCCGCTGTTGATATAACTTTTTCTATCCTCTGGCCTGTCAGTGCAGAAATTGAAATAATGGGCACATATTTCATTGTTGGCACTTTACTGTAGATGTAGGTATGAAATTCTTTCAGCAGATTTGTGTCTTTATCTGGTACTGAATCCCATTTATTGAGAGCAATGACTATACCCTTGTTGAAATTTTCGGCCTCCCTCAGAATGCGTTTGTCCTGGTCATCAAACCCCTGATTTGCATCCAACATAAGAATTACTACATCCGCCTCCTTAATTGCTCTGTTCGTGCGAACCGTACTGTAAAATTCTACATTCTCTTTTACTTTCGCTCTTTTTCTCAAGCCGGCCGTATCTACAATAATGTAGTTTTTTCCCTGATACTCCACCTGGCTGTTGATAGAATCTCGTGTAGTACCGGGCACATCCGTTACAAGGCAACGATCACTTTTTAAAAGAGCATTCATCAAGCTGCTTTTTCCTACGTTTGGTCGGCCAACAAATGCAATTTTCGGATCCTTAGACTCTGCAATTTCAGGTTCTTCCGGCGGTAGTTGTTCAACTACTTTATCCAAAAGGTCACCGGTTCCGGTACCACTGATTGCCGATACCGGGTATATTTCATCAAAGCCAAGACTATAAAACTCTACGGCTTCCATTGTTTTTTGCTCGTTATCCGCTTTATTGACAACAAGAAACACAGGCTTCTCCTGTTTTCGAAGCAAGTTAGCTACAGACTGATCAAGAGAACTTATTCCGCTTTCGGTATCCACTACGAACAGAATCACATCAGATTCGTCTATTGCCATGTGAACCTGTTCTCTTACACCGGCTGTGATAACATCCTCTTCATTGGGAAGATATCCTCCTGTGTCTACAACGGTAAAATTTCGGCCATTCCAGAAGCTTTCTCCATAATGACGGTCTCTTGTAACTCCATACTCATCATGGACGATTGCCTTTCTTCTTCCGATCAGGCGGTTAAATAGTGTAGATTTTCCTACATTGGGTCTGCCAACGATTGATACTGTTGGATTCATATTCCTTATTTATTGTTTATTTTAGAAGATCGAAAGTTAATGATTTTTATTGTAAGCTAATGCTTGAAACTTTATACAACTATTTTGGTTTTGTCGGGTCGCTGTTCGTTTCATTACTCGCGTTTTTATTCTTTGTGTTTTGGATGGCTGGAGTAGCGGGGATCTGCTCTCTAAAAAGGCCTCTGCACAGACAGATAATCTTTTTTTCTCTGGCTATTTTTGTGCCGGTCTATCCGGTTTTATGGCTCATTGCCGACATGATTAAGCAGAGAAAACAGCTCAAAAGACTTTAATTATTCAGCTGCTTCTGCTCCCCTTCAATTTGGGCCTGTTGATTATTCTCTTCAACCAGTAACCAGGGCTCAATTAATTCATCAGATATATCTTCAATAAATCGTGATGGATTTGAAAAGTAATCCCCATACCTGCTTTGAAAGAGTGCCGGATAAGTAATAAAGAGTTGCTCTTTAGCACGTGTAACGGCAACATATAGCAGCCTTACTTCTTCGTCCAGCTGATCTTCATCCTCAAGTGCATATCCCGAAGGTATAATCCCATCGAGACACTGTATCAGAAATACAGTTCTCCACTCCAGACCCTTGGCTGAGTGAATTGTACTTAAAACCAATGGGTTTTCATCCTTTTTCGAAGCTTCTGTTTCTATTGCTGTTGCCTCGATCGGGTCTAAGGCAACCTCTTCAATCAATTTTTCAAGAGATCGATATGTGCCAGATATATCGACGAACGTCTCAAGGTCTTTCATCCTTTTTGGATGATCATCAAATCGCTTTTTGCAAAAAACTGAGTAGTATTCAACAACAGCCTGAAGCTGTTCGGGAACTGAGCCGGATAGCTTTTTTAATTTTGAAAAAAGATCGCCCAGCGCTTTAAGTTGAGTGAGATATCGTTCACTTATATTTGGAGCATTTTGCGGTCGAAAAGGATTACCGTTTTGATGTGCCCAAAAAAAGAGATCTTCTGCCGTTTTAGGACCAATTCCGTCAATAAGCATGAGAATTCGATTCCACGATATAGAATCTTTTGGGTTGAGCAATACGCGCAAATGGGCCAACACATCTTTCACATGAGCAGCTTCTGTGAATTTTTGTCCGCCATATTTGATGTATGGAATCTCCTTTTTATTCAGCATCACCTCTAAATCAAAAGAGTCCCTCCCATTTCTAAAAAGCACAGCAATATCGCTCAGCTCATTTCCCTGCTCTCTTAGATTCAATATCATTTGAGTCAGAAATCTACTTTGATCATTCATGTTCGCTGCCTTAACCAGTCCGGGCAGATCTCCTTTTTCGTTATTTGTATAGAGTTTTTTATCAAACTTTTCCCGCGCTTCCTCCAGCACCCGGTTGGCAACATCCAGTATTCGCTGTGTTGATCTGTAATTTTCTTCCAGCTTAATAATTTTGGTATCCTCAAAAAGTTCAGGGAATCGCATCATGTTTTTATGATCTGCCCCGCGAAACGAATAGATACTCTGCGCATCATCACCTACCGCCATTACATTTTTATGAAAGCTGCTGAATAGTTGAGTTAATTCGGCCTGAAGTGCGTTCGTGTCCTGATACTCATCGACCATCACATGCCGATGTTTTGATGCGATCCGGTTTCTGACTTTGTCGTTATTAGAAAGCAGATCCCGGGTTTTAACAAGCAAGTCGTCGAAATCCATTACATAGTTCAACTCTTTGTACTCCTGATACTTGACATTTATCTCTTCAATTTTTTCTAACTGTGAAATAAATTGCGGATACTCATCTTCAATCGTTTCTCTAATAGATCTTTGTTTATTAATAGAGCTGCTAATAATAGAGTAAAGCGTGGATTTTTTAGGAAATCGTTTCTTTTGCTTCGAGATATCTATTCTGCTTCGAATCAGATGAATGGCATCCATCGCGTCAGAAGCATCAATGATGGTGAAATTTTCAGGGTAGCCTATACTCTCAGCATTTTGATGCAGCAATTTGCTGCAGAAATGATGAAACGTTCCTCCCTCCACCCTTTGGCATCTCTCATCCAGGATATGACTGGCCCGACGCAACATTTCGTGAGCCGACCTTCTTGTAAATGTTAAGAGTAGTATTTCTGAGGGGTCTGTTCCGCTTTCTACAAGTCGTGCCACGCGATAAACCAATGTGCGTGTTTTACCCGTACCGGCTCCGGCTACAAGAAGTGCAGGACCCGTATCGTGCATAACCGCATCCAACTGAGCCTCATTCAATAAGTCTTTATACTCAATTGTATAGTCAGCCGGGGAGATATCATCTTTAGAGAGGACAAACTTTTTCATGCCTGAAACTACAAAATGTTTTTACATGTAAAAAATATGTTAACCCTCTCATTATGATGATGACGGAAGCCTGAAGTAATAGTAAACCTCAGAGCTATTCAATCAGGACGGTTTCACAACGAGGTTTATGATCCTGCCGGGTACAAATATCTCTTTTACGATAGTAGAACCGTCTAGATATTTTTGAATTTTTTCTTGCTGCTTAGCCAGTCCTATTACAAATTCTTTGTCTTTAGCCTTTTCCGCGGGTACCTGAATCTGTTCCCTTACTTTTCCATTGACCTGAACCGGATACTCAATGGTATCACTTTTCAGATACTCCTCTTTATATACAGGCCACTCTTCGTAAGCTAAACTTTCAGTATGCCCAAGTTTGCTCCAAAGTTCCTCAGCCACATGCGGCGCAAACGGAGAAAGCAGTAATAAGTATGATTTCGCGATCTCTTTTGGAATTGAATCCCATTGATTAGCCTCGTTCACAAAAATCATCAGGGCAGAAATTGCTGTGTTAAACCGCATGTTCTCTATATCTTCAGTCACTTTCTTGATCGCCTCATGCAAAACCTTAAGCTGATCCCGGTTCGGTTCACTTTCAGTAACATTTAATACTTCTTTCTCACCGTCACCGATAAAGAGTCTCCAGGAACGATTTAAAAATCGATTTACTCCCTCAACACCTTTAGTACTCCAAGGCTTCACCTGTTCCAGGGGCCCCATAAACATTTCATATAGACGAAGAGAATCGGCTCCATACTGCTCAACCACGTCGTCAGGATTAATTACATTACCCCGGGATTTAGACATCTTATGAGCACGTGCTTCAACTGCAATCTCAGTGCCTTTCATCACAAACCGCTCACCTCTCTTTTCTACATCCGTTTCCGCTAAAGGTACTCTTTGAACTTCATCCATCCCTTCAGCTTCATCTGCAGAGATCATCTTTCCATCCTTTTCAAATGCCGTGTATTCCATTTCGCCAAGAATCATTCCCTGGTGAACCAGCTTTTGAAATGGCTCTTTTGTACTCACCACACCACAGTCGAAGAGTACTTTATGCCAAAATCGTGCGTAGAGAAGATGTAATACAGAGTGTTCCGCCCCGCCTACATAGAGATCTACAGGCATCCAATATTTCTCTTCGTCAGCCTCAACAGGTCCTCCATCAAATTCAGGACTGATATACCTGAGATAGTACCAGCATGATCCTGCCCATTGCGGCATGGTATTCGTTTCCCGAATAGCTTCTTTTCCTGTATCGGGATCCGTGGTTTTTACCCACTCTTCAGCCCTTGCCAGTGGCGGCTCACCGGACTTTGTAGGCTGAAAGTCATCTACATCAGGCAGAGTTACAGGTAGTTCCGACTCCGGAAGTGGTTTTGGCTCACCATCAACGTGGATGATTGGAAACGGTTCACCCCAGTAACGCTGTCGGGAAAACAACCAGTCGCGAAGCTTGAAGTTTACACTTTTCTTACCGACTCCATTTTCCTCGAGCCAATTTGTAATTTTCTCTTTGGCTTCGGCAATTTGAAGTCCGTTTAGAAAATCGCTGTTTATAGCAGGACCATCTTCCGTGTAGGCTTTTCCATCAAAACCTTCAGGCGGCTGCACTGTTCTTATGATCGGCAGATCAAATTTTTCGGCAAACTCCCAGTCTCTCTCATCCTGTCCCGGCACCGCCATAATGGCACCCGTTCCGTAATGAGCCAGCACGTAATCAGCTACCCAAATGGGAATCTCCTTACCGTTAACAGGATTAATGGCATAAGCTCCGGTAAAAACTCCGGTCTTATTTTTCACTTCCTGTCGCTCCAAATCGGATTTATGGCCGGCTTTTTCTACATACACTTCAACCTCTGGACGCTGCTCATTGGTTGTAATCTTTTTCACGAGGTGATGCTCGGGCGCCAAAACCATGTAGGTTGCACCAAATAGTGTGTCGGGTCGAGTAGTAAATACACTCAGCTCATCATCATGATCTTTTACCTGAAAATCCAGCTCAGCACCGATTGACTTTCCAATCCAGTTTCGCTGCATCTCCTTAGTAGAATCCGGCCATTCCAGATCGTCCAGATCCTCAAGAAGCCTTTCTGCATATTCGGTGATTTTGAGCACCCATTGACGCATAGGCTTTCGAACCACCGGATATCCACCTACCTCACTCTTACCGTCTATCACCTCTTCATTGGCCAGAACAGTTCCGAGCTCGGGACACCAGTTTACAGGCACTTCATCTTCGTATGCCAAACCTTTATTGTATAGCTGTAAAAAGATCCATTGAGTCCATTTGTAGTAATCCGGATCTGTCGTATTGACTTCACGATCCCAATCGTAAGAGAAGCCAAGCATCTGCAACTGTTCTCTGAAACGATTGATATTTTTCTCGGTAGTGTCTCGTGGGTGAGTTCCTGTTTTTACAGCATATTGTTCGGCAGGAAGTCCAAATGCATCCCATCCAATTGGGTGTAACACATTGAACCCCTTCATTCTTTTGTAACGAGCTAGAATATCTGTAGCTGTATATCCTTCAGGGTGGCCAACATGCAAACCTGAACCGCTGGGATATGGGAACATATCCAGGATATAGTATTTAGGCTTATCGTGATCTTCGGGAGTTTTAAATGTTTTATTTTCCAGCCAAAATTTTTGCCAGCGGGTCTCAACTTTTGAAGGATCGTACGAACTCATTAATTCTTTTTTATTACGTTATTTGAAAGATGAAATCGAATTATTTACAGCTAACTAAGATAAACAAATAATAGGTCAGCATCACCCCAAACTCACAAGGAAGGATTATTCAAAATTATTTAAATCGCTTTAGGATATCTTTATAAGAGTCAATTCTGCGATCTCTGAAGAATGGCCAGGTTTGACGCTGTTTTTCAATTGAAGAGAGGTCTACATCTATAGTCAGTATTTCCTCATCCTCACCGGCCTGAGCTAAAATTTGCCCGAAAGGTCCGGCAACAAATGAATGGCCCCAAAATTTTGTGCCAGACTCCACTCCTACCCTATTGATTCCGGTTACAAAACAGCCGTTAGCAATAGCGTGCCCTCTTTGAATAGTGAGCCACGCTTCCATGAACTCTTGCTTATCTGTGTCACTCTCTTCGGGCAGCGTGCCAATTGCAGTTGGATATACTAAAATTTCAGCGCCATCCAGTGCAGCAAGCCTGGCTGCTTCGGGAAACCACTGGTCCCAGCAGATCAAAGTTCCAATTTTACCTGCTGAAGTATTGAATACCCTATACCCCTTATCACCCGGCGAAAAGTAATATTTTTCATAAAATCCGGGATCATCAGGAATATGCATTTTCCGGTAAGTACCTAAAATAGAACCATCTTTTTCGATAACTACCATTGTATTAAAATAGACACCCGGTGCTTTTTTTTCGAACATAGGCAGTAATAGCACAACACTCAGCTCTTCCGCCAGTTTTCTAAATCTGTTTGTAATTTTACCCGGTATTGGTTCAGACCATTCAAAATATTTTTGATCTATTTCTCTGCAGAAATATGTTGTATGGAATAGTTCCTGAAGAGCAATTACATCACAACCCTGCCCAGCAGCCTTTCGGACAAGTAATTCCGCTTTATCAATATTTTCAGAGGGGTTCTCAGAGCAGCTGTTTTGTATTACAGAAAGTTTCAAGTTGCTTAGAAATGATTTAAAAATTATCCGTTAATTTGTTTAAAAATGAATGTAACAAAATTGATTGTAATACCCATTTTAGTTGTTCCTTATCAAACCAATTAATTGCTTTTGTAAGCGCTTTTCTTTTCTAAAAACGAAGTGAAAACCCTACCTTTCTACAACCATAACATACTAGCTGCTATATCAATACCATCAGGCATGAATAATGATGGAAAAATCGAAAAATGATACAGACCGCTAACTGATTTTCCAGAACTAAATTTTAAAAGTAAAAACATCAAAATGAAAATCGATTACAAAAATCAGCCTAAAAGTAAAAAAGGGCTCGATTATCTTGGATTGAAAAATACAGACAATGCACTTTGGAACCTGAACCCTTCTGAACTCTATGAGCAGGCATTGAATAATGGGGAAGCGAAACTAACGGACAAAATGGTTCTTCTTGTCCAAACAGGTAAGTTTACCGGACGATCACCAAAAGATAAATTCCTTGTAGATCAACCATCTATAAAAGATGATATTGACTGGGGCCCCATCAATCAGCCCATATCACAGCAGGTATTTGATAATTTACACAAAAAGGTTGTCGACTATTTAGATGGTAAAAAGCTTTACGTAAAAGACCTTTTTGCAGGAGCTGATCCTGACTACAGGCTAAATGTTCGCGTAGTCAGCGAAGCTGCTTACCACGGACTTTTTGCACACAACATGTTCATTAACCCCACGGATGAAGAGTTAAAAGAACATGAGCCGGAATTTACTGTACTTGCTGCACCGAATTTTAAGGCAGATCCGGAAATTGATGGAACGCGATCGAGTACTTTTATCCTCTGTAATTTTGAGAAAAAAATTATACTTATCGGCGGAACACTTTATTCAGGCGAGGTAAAAAAAGGCATATTTGCCGTTATGAATTACCTCCTGCCCAAAAAGAATGTTATGGCTATGCACTGCTCGGCCAACATGGATGATGATGGTAATACGGCCGTATTTTTTGGACTTTCCGGAACAGGAAAAACAACTCTTTCTGCTGATGCCAGCAAAACACTGATCGGTGATGATGAACATGGCTGGAGTGAAGACGGCATATTTAATATTGAAGGTGGTTGCTACGCTAAAACCATTCATCTCTCACCCGATAATGAACCTGAAATTTATCAGACGACACAAATGCCGGGTACTATCCTGGAGAATGTTGTACTGGATAATAAAAGAGTACCGGATTTTGATGACGACAGTTTGACCCAGAATACCCGTTGTGCATATCCAATTGATTATATTCCGAATGCGAGTGAGACAGGTCGCGGCGGACACCCAAAAAATGTGATCTTCCTCACAGCAGATGCTTTTGGAGTACTCCCTCCCATATCAAAGCTTACACCGGAGCAGGCTATGTACCACTTTATCAGTGGTTACACGGCAAAAGTTGCGGGAACAGAGCGTGGCGTTACAGAACCACAAGCTACATTTTCAGCTTGCTTCGGCGCACCGTTCATGCCGCTGCACCCTACCGTTTATGCTGAGCTTCTGGCTGAGAAAATCAGAAAGCATAAATCTAATGTGTGGCTGGTAAATACAGGTTGGACCGGAGGAATGTATGGTGTAGGTAAAAGAATGAAGCTTGCACATACACGCAAAATGCTGGATGAAGCACTGGCCGGTAATCTGGATGATGCTGAATTTATTACAGAGCCAATATTTGGCTTAAATATTCCAAAAGCAGTAGATGGTGTTCCGGATAAAGTTCTACAACCAAAATTAACCTGGAGCGATAAAGAGGCATACGATAAGAAAGCCGCTCAGCTGGCTACCATGTTCAAAGAGAACTTTAAAAAGTTTTCTGAACAGGCGAGCAAAGAGATCCTCGAAGCAGGCCCAAATATTTAATTCGATTTACAGAAACATCAAACCCGGCTTGTCAGAACAAGTCGGGTTTTTTTTTATCCAATTATTTTTAAGCTTCGCCGGTATATCTTCGCGGAATACTTTTAGTGAGCGATGAATATCCTTACATTTAGAATCTGTTAAAAAGTAGAATAAGAGCTTTAATTGAATGAGTATAGACCAAATTCCAGATTTCAATAAAACAATTCCTATCGACAAAGTAGGAGTGGAAGAGCGCGTAAGCCGGCTTAACAAGCGCAGTATTAAGAAAGAGTCTAAAATGCAGGCTTTGAAACTTGCTTTAAGCATGATAGATCTGACTACACTAGAAGGAAAAGATTCTGAAGGTAAAGTCATTCAGATGTGTAGTAAGGCACGTACTCCGTATGCGCCAATGCCCGATTTACCAAGTGTAGCTGCAGTTTGTGTTTATCCGAGTATGGTCAAGACAGCTAAAAAAGCTTTGGCAGGCACATCAATTAATGTGGCAAGTGTTGCTACTGCCTTTCCTAGTGGTATGGCCCCACTTCAGGTAAAACTGGACGATACAAAGTACGCTGTTGATGCCGGATCCGATGAAATTGACATGGTAATATCTCGCGGAGAGTTTCTAAAAGGGAATTATAAATTCATATTTGATGAAATTGCGGCTATCAAAGAAGCATGTGGGAATGCTCATTTGAAAGTTATTTTAGAAACAGGTGAGCTGGAAACCTATGAAAATGTAAGGAAGGCCAGCGATATTGCCATGTACGCGGGAGCTGATTTCATTAAAACTTCGACAGGGAAAATCTCCCCGGCTGCTACTCAACCTGTTACGCTAGTCATGCTCGAAGCCATCCGCGATTATTATCAAAGCACCGGAAAGATGATTGGAATGAAACCTGCAGGCGGTATTCGAAAAGCGAAACAAGCTTTACAATATCTGGTTCTGGTAAAAGAAACTTTAGGAGCAGCCTGGCTCACCCCCGAGTGGTTCAGATTTGGTGCCAGTTCGCTAACTAATGATTTGTTGATGCAAATCGTTAAACAGGAAACTGGTGTTTATCAAAGTTCATATTATTTTTCAAATGATTAATTACTGCCAGCCAAATAGTTAACATTTTTATCTATTATATATCTAAACAAATTTCAACTATGTCTCAATCAACAAAAGAGAAATCGCAGAACGGGAAAGAGAAACCGACTTCTCATAATTCTGATTTGAAACTGGATTTCGACTCTTTCTGGGCATACAGCGATGCACCCGAAAGCAGTGATCATATTGAACTCAAAGAGAAGTATGGCCTCTGTATA
Organism: Chitinophagaceae bacterium T5-Br10_B2g13; assembly: GCA_001564065.1. Lineage (GTDB taxonomy): Bacteria > Bacteroidota > Rhodothermia > Balneolales > Balneolaceae > Rhodohalobacter. The sequence continues at coordinate 63,543 of LKNA01000006.1, read as the reverse complement.
AACGGAGAGTTTGTCGCCGGTAAAAAAGGTCGATCTATGACCACCATCAACCCGGCAACTGAAGAGGAGTTAGCAGAGTTTACAGAGGCTACTTCTGAAGACATTGATCTTGCGGTGAAGGCTGCACGTAAGGCATACGAAAAAACCTGGAGTAAGCTGTCCGGTAAAGAGAGAGGAAAATATATCTACCGACTAGCCAGAATGATTCAGGAGCATGCGAAAGATCTTGCCATTATTGAATCTATGGACGGTGGTAAACCTATCAGGGAGTCGAGAGATGTGGATGTGCCTCTTGCCGCAGCTTATTTCTTCTACTATGCAGGCTGGGCAGATAAACTTGACTACGCTTTTCCGGGACGAAAACCTGAACCTGTAGGTGTATGTGGCCAAATCATTCCATGGAATTTTCCGCTGTTAATGCTCTCTTGGAAAATTGCTCCTGCACTGGCTGCAGGAAATACCGTTGTACTTAAACCGGCAGAAACAACACCGCTCACTGCGCTCAAATTTGCAGAGATTTGCAAAGATGCAGGGTTACCTGATGGTGTGGTAAATATTGTTACAGGTGCCGGACAGACTGGTGCAGCTATTGTAGATCACCCCGATGTAGATAAGATTGCTTTTACCGGCTCAACAGAAGTTGGAAAAATCATTCAGAAATCTTTAGCCGGTACAAGGAAAAAATTTACTCTTGAACTGGGCGGAAAAGGAGCCAACATAATTTTTGAGGATGCACCCTTAGATCAGGCTGTTGAAGGAATTATAAACTCAATTTTCTTTAACCAGGGACACGTTTGCTGTGCCGGTTCACGACTTCTCGTGCAGGAAGGTATTGCAGATAAACTGATCGACAAGTTGAAACAGCGAATGGAGACGCTCATTGTTGGTGATCCACTAGACAAAAACACCGATATAGGCGCCATTAACTCCAAAATGCAGTACGATAAGATCAACGAATATCTCGAAATTGGTGCCAATGAAGGTGCCACAATGTATCAGGGCGGCAATGATCTCCCGGAAAACGGTTACTTCTGCAGACCTACCATATTTACGGATGTTGGACAGAGCAATCGAATTGTTCAGGAAGAAATTTTTGGCCCGGTATTAACAATCCAAACATTCAGAACACCGGATGAAGCTGTTGAGAAAGCAAATAACACCCCATTCGGCCTTGCCGGTGGTGTATGGACCGATAAAGGTTCTAAAATTTTCAATGTAAGCCAGAAGGTGCGGTCAGGAGTAGTATGGGCCAATACGTACAACAAATTTGATCCCACATCTCCATTTGGCGGATACAAAGAGAGTGGAATGGGCCGCGAAGGTGGATTACATGGCCTCTACCCTTTCGTTAATCTGAAATAAATTAATTTAACTATTTTTATGTCGGACAGAATTGAAGTTTTAAAAACGTATAAAACGTATGTTGGCGGAAAATTCCCCAGAAGCGAATCCGGAAGAACATATCCGGTTAAAGATTCTTCAGGAGAAGTAATTGCCAATGCATGCCGCTGTACCCGAAAAGATGTACGTGACGCCATGCTGCCTGCCAGATCTGCTTTTAATGAGTGGAGTAGTCGATCAGGGTATAATCGCGGACAAATCCTTTACCGTATTGCTGAAATTCTGGAGGGGCGTAAAGAGCAGTTTATAAAAGAGCTGGAACTCGGTGGCATGAAAACCAAAGCAGCCGGTGAGGAAGTAGACCGTTCAATTGATCGTCTTGTTTATTATGCCGGTTGGACAGATAAATATCCTCAGGTGTTTGGTACAATCAATCCGGTTGCAAGTCAACACTTTAACTTTACCGCTCCGGAACCTACAGGAGTTGTTGCTATAATTAGTACCGACGAATCACCTCTGCTCTCTATAGTTTCACAAATGGCTCCCGTTATTGCCGGCGGAAACAGCTGCGTTATTCTGGCTTCTGAAACAAATCCATTAGTTGTTGTGAGTTTTGGTGAAGTCTTAAATTCGTCTGACGTACCCGCGGGTGTTGTAAATATCCTCACCGGTTATCGTGATGAAATGCTGGATCACTTAACAAAACATATGGATGTCAACGCCGTTTTCAATTCTGTTAACAATGACGAAACAAGGAAACTTATTGATCTGAATGCCTCTATAAGTGTAAAGCGAGTTCATCACTACCCTGTGGATAACTGGAGTGATGAAAAACACGAAAACCCTTACCTGATATTGGAATTTCAGGAAAACAAAACGACATGGCATCCATCCGGTGTTTAACAAATGATGAAAAAACTGATCCTAAGCCTTTTATTTTTTCCACTTCTGATAAGCTGTTCAACCACAGAATCTGTTACTGAAGGCGATGAACGCACACCTGCAGATCGCTCACCCTATCTGGAAATATCTGATGAAACGTTGGAAGAGTTTGTTCTTGAAGAACTCGATGATTTTGAGAGAACTCTTTATCTAAACAGAACCAGGCTGACGGATCGGTTTGCAACCATACAGCATGATATGCCAGAAATGTTTACCAGAGAAGTGATTACTGAAGAGCAGGAAACGGATCAGTTTGCAGGTTACCGGGTACAAATTCTGTCAACGAGGGATGTTATTCATGCTGATACTACTCGCGATAATTTTGTTGCCTGGGCAGACACTACCATGGAAGACTACAAACCCAATGCTTATGTACACTTTCGCCAGCCATTTTACAGAGTGCGTGCAGGCGATTTTCAAAGCAGGGAAAAGGCCATTGAATTTTCGAGGTTAATAAAGCAACAATATCCGGAAGCGTGGATTGTTCATGATCGTATTGAACCAGAGCTCGTTCCTGCAGACACTACATCATTTCGTTTCAAAGAGATCACCGAAGAAGAGTAAAACTCAAAAATAAAATCTGTTTTTTTCATTGATGTACAGTCAACGATAAGACAAAATATTAGATAACCGGATTTTCGATTAACTATACGTTAAATCTGAAAAGCATCACATCTCCGTCTTTCACAACATAATCCTTTCCTTCCTGCCTCATTTTACCGGCCTCTTTGGCTGCCTTTTCCGATCCTAACTCTTTATAGTCTTCATACGAGATGGTTTCAGCACGTATAAATCCTTTCTCAAAATCTGTATGAATTACACCGGCAGCTTGCGGCGCTTTGGTTCCTTTCGTAATAGTCCATGCCCGTACCTCTTTTGGTCCGGCAGTGAAATAGGTAATCAGACCAAGGTTTTTATAAGCTGCCTGAATCAAACGATCTAGCCCGGCAGATTCAACACCAAGCTCTTCCAAGAACATCTCTTTTTCGGTCTCATCAAGTTCTGCAATTTCCGCTTCGATTTTAGCACAAAAAGTAACGATCTCATCGTCAAACTTATTCGCAATTTTACGAACGGTTTCTACATACTCATTTCCGGTATTCAACTCATCTTCTGCAACATTACAGGCGTATAAAACCGATTTGTCAGACAAAAGTGACAAATCTCGATAAGACTTTCTCTCCTCTTCATCAGCATCAAATGTTCGGGCACTGTTTCCATCCCCTAAATGATCAGCTAACTTTTTCACCACCTCAAGATCCGCAAGAATTTTTTTATCACCGCTTTTTGACTCTTTCTTCAGCTTATCCAGTCGTTTCTCTACAGATTCCAGATCCTTAAGGATCAACTCATCTTCAATAATATGAATATCGCGCTCGGGGTCAACTGAACCTTCAACGTGAATGATATCATCATCATCAAAACAGCGAACAACATGAACAATCAGGTCTACTTCACGGATATGAGAGAGAAATGCATTCCCTTTTCCCTTCCCTTCGGATGCACCCTTAACCAATCCGGCAATATCAACAAATTCAATTGTAGCCGGTACGGTTTCTTTGGGATCAATTAGATTAGAAAGTGTGTTCAAACGCTCATCTGGAACGGTAACCAGGCCTACATTTGGATCAATTGTACAAAATGGGAAATTAGCAGATTCTGCTCCTGCATTACTGAGCGCGTTAAAAAGTGTGGATTTACCAACGTTTGGCAATCCAACAATACCACATTTTAAATTCATAAAATTTGAGCTTATATATCGAGTGAAGTTTGCTGTATAAATTTTTGTTCAGGCAGAATTACGGCGGTTAGTTTTCCATAACCCAGTTTTTCGTAAACACAACCGGTATCTATGCCAATCATTTTTTTCTTTTGTATAGGATGGGGTCTTGGAGTATGACCAAAAACAACTGTTTTTTCCCATGGTGTTTCAAATGAATCAATATGATCCCTTCCCCACAGGAAAAAGTCATGATACTCATCAGATTTGATACTTTCTTTAATTGACTGAAATGGCGGTACTCCCGCATGAACAAAGAAGTAATCGTCCGATTCAAAATAGAGATTTGTATTTCTGTAGAACTCTAAATGAACTTCGGGTATCTGTTCCGCACCGTCCGCATTATAGGAGTCAAGCGTCGTATCACCACCATTAAGAAGCCAGTTATAGTCTCTTTTTGATTTGAGAGAGTCTAAAAGCATCTGTTCGTGGTTTCCTCTTAAAAAAACACAATTTCTTTCTTTCTTGGCTTTTAAAAGAAAATCGACTACACCTTTCGAATCCGGTCCCCTGTCAATATAGTCGCCAATAAAAATGAACGTTGAATCGGAGTATAGCTCAAGTTTGTTCCATAATGCTTTTAAGGATTCGGAACAGCCGTGAATATCTCCAATTGCGATGAGTTGATTAGTCATTAATTACGAGGATTCGATAAGGCCTCTGCCTTTTTTATTTATTTTTCCATCTTCCTTGAGCTGACTTAAAACTGCATCCAGAATACCGTTCACAAAATTACCGCTTTTACGGGTTGAGTACTCTTTAGCCAGTTCGATAGACTCGTTGATCGTCACCTTTGTCGGTACATCCTCAAAATGAAGAAATTCGGAAATTGCCATTCTGAGAATCAATTTATCCAGTGTCGCCAAGCGCTCAACTTTCCAGTTTTTTATATGGTTCTGGATGATTATGTCGTAATCCTGAGCGTGATCTACAGTTATTAACAATAATTTCTCAGCAAATTTTATGGCACTTGTGTCATCCTTTAAATCAGCTTTAATAATATTTTTTGTAACGTCTTGTGTACGGCTTTTGCCCACTTCTACGGCGTAAATGGATTTCAGTGCTGATTCCCTGGCTGCTCTTCTATTTGACATACGTTTCTATAAATTTTCAAAGACTTGAAAAATACAAAGCTTTCCACTCAGCCGAAAGAAAAGCCACCAATTTCTTTTGCTATTCAAATGTTCTGTATCGTATATTTAAATTCTCGGGTTCATAGCTCAGTTGGTTAGAGCGCATCGTTGACATCGATGAGGTCGGCAGTTCGAATCTGCCTGAACCCACACCCTCCTCAATAAATTACTCGGCATTTCACTGTCAATCTTTTTCATCTAACCTCTTGAATGATTCAGGCTTAAATAACACCTGAACGAATTCCGGAAAAGGACAAAGGGTTCAATGAGCAAAATGATCAGAACACATCCCCCTAAATAGATAAGCGAAATTTCTGTGACAGATATGTCAGAAATATTTAGATAGGCTGAGATTTTACGAACTAATTAATTTTCAATACGATCCAGAACAAATAGATCATTGAGAAATTTCAAATTAATAGAATCACGGCGAGTCACTTCTCTATCCCCTTTTATCGCAGTAATTGTAAAGTAAGCGATGTCGGAACAACGCACGATTTCATCCCAAGATTGATTGCAGGCAAAAATTTCTGTAACAATAGAATCCGCCTGGTGTTTTATATCAAAAGTTATCCGATGTTCATCAACAGAAGACTGGCGATGTTCCCAATCAACCGATTCTATTAATTCAACACCATAAAGCAGTTCTTTTGAATCTAGAAAATCTTGATTTGCACTTATTGAATCCGGTGACTGAGAACCCATTAAATAATTATGCGAGTGTACAGAATCATAAATCTGCAAATTGTTCTGAATTAGATCAGAATTAGCTAAAGTTTCGGGTGAGTGTGACTTGCACCCAAAATTTAATACTGATAAGATTACAAAAAATAATCCTGCTGTTTTATAAAATGTAGTTACCCACTTCATTTCACTCCTCTGATTAGAAAATACCCCTTAAATTTAGGTCTAAGACCTTACTCCTATTTATCCTGCAGAATTCCCTAAGTGCTGCAGTGACTGATTGCTAAATCACTAGGAATGTAACGATTTCAGTTCTTTGTTATTAGTAGCCACCCTTGACAATCACTTTTATTAGAAAATTTTCACGTAGGCATTTTTCCTTATTGAATAGTCATGAACTGTAAAGATAATTCAGGTCAAAAATACTTTGTATTCCACTTGAGCAGACTTTAGTTTAATAATGATATATCCATTGAAAATAATTTCTATTATGAAAAAACCAGCAACATTAATTCTATTTATATCTGCCCTGTGGATAACAGGCTGTAGTAATGATACAACCATGAGTGAAAATCCATTTTATTCAGAAAGCACACTTCCGTTTGAAGCACCTGACTTTAATACTATTGAAAACCGACATTTTATGCCGGCTTTTGAACGCGGAATGGAAGAACAGCTGAATGAAATTGACAGCATTGCCACACAGGAGTCGGAACCTACATTCGAAAATACTATTGTGGCCATGGAGCTGAGTGGTGATCTTCTCACTCGAGTTCAAAGAGTTTTCTTCAATCTTACATCCGCCCATACGAACGAAGAAATTCAAAACATTCAATCGGAACTGGCACCAAAACTGGCTGCTCATTCCGATAACATCTACTTAAACAGAGAACTGTTCAACCGGGTAGAAACTCTATATCACAATGTTGACGAGTTGAACCTGGATGATGAGTCGGAAAAGCTTCTGACGGATACCTACCGTGATTTTGTACGTGCAGGGGCACAGCTCACTGAAGAGCAGCAGTCACGAATGAGACAGATTAACGAGCGTATTTCCTCTCTTACAACAGAGTTTCAGGAAAAGCTTCTTCAACTCACACGTGAGAGAGCCGTTGTTGTTGATGACGAATCCATGCTTGAGGGATTAAGCCGGGATCGCATCGCATCAGCAAAAGAAGCCGCTGAACAGAGCGGACATGAGGATAGCTACCTCATCAATATTTCAAATACAACTCGTCATCCGCTTCTCTCCTCTTTAAGCAATCGCGAAATGCGTCAGCAGCTTTGGGAAGTTTCTGCCTATCGCGGACTTGGCCAGGACGGCGGTATAGACACCAGGCCAATTGTACTTGAACTTGTTGAACTGAGGGCTGAACGTGCTAAGCTGCTTGGATACGACACCTTTGCACACTTTGCCCTGGAACCACAGACCGGTGAATCACCTGAAAGAGTCCTGGAATTACTCAGGGATCTGATACCGCCTGTCATTTCAAACAGTGATGTAGAAGCCCAGCTGATACGTGAATATATGATTCAGGATGGTATTGAAGATGACCTCCGACCATGGGACTGGGAGTACTACGCTGAAAAAGTTAGGCAGGAGCGCTATGACATCGATGACAGCGTTGTGAGAGAATATTTTGAGCTGGATAAAGTACTAAATGACGGCGTTTTCTACGCAATGGAAAGACTCTTTGGAATCACATTCGAAGAGAGATCTGATCTGCCGGTTTATCATGAAGATGTTCGGGTTTGGAATGTCATGGACGAAGACGGTTCGCAAATCGGCTTGTTCTATGGTGATTTCTTCAGTCGTGATTCAAAACGTGGCGGAGCCTGGATGAACTCTTTTGTTGTTCAGTCTCATCTTAAGGAGAAGAAGCCGGTTGTTGTCAATGTACTCAATATCACCCCGCCTGCTGAGGGTGAACCGGCACTAGTGAGCTTTAGTAACGTAACAACACTTTTCCATGAGATGGGTCATGCCGTACACGGATTATTTTCTGATGTAACCTATCCGTCACTTGCAGGTACATCTGTACCACGCGATTTTGTAGAATTTCCATCTACTTTCCAGGAAGACTGGGCCATTCTCCCTGAAGTGCTTGAAAACTACGCCGTTCACTACGAAACCGGCGAGCGCATCCCACAGGATCTTCTTGATAAGCTGATTGCGGCTCGAGAATTTAATCAAGGGTTTGATACCTACGAATACCTGGGCGCTACAGTGGTAGACATGGAGTGGCATCTACTCAACCCATCAATGATACCATCTGATGTTGAAGCTTTTGAACAAGCTTCACTGGCAAAATACAATTTAGCGAATCCGGCCATTCCGCCCAGATATAAATCAACTTACTTCTCTCACATATTCTCGGGAGGATACTCAGCAAATTACTACGCGTATATTTGGAGTGAAATTCTGGCCGCTGATGCATTTGCATTCATGCAAAATCAGGGTGGACTAACCCGCGAAAACGGTGACCGCTTCAGAGATTATATACTGTCCAGAGGAGGCAGTGACGAGGCCATGGATCTCTATAGAGACTATCGAGGAGGTGAGCCGGATGTAGAGCACCTACTGGAGAGACGTGGATTAAATTAAAGACCTATTATTAAGTAAAAGTAACGAGAGCCTCGCCTATACCCGGTGAGGCTCTTTATTTTTCAAGATCAAATGAAAAATGGTATGAAGTTCCTTTCTCTCCATTTACTGTCATATCAGCGTCTATTTGACGACTCAGGGTTTTAATCAGCGTTAATCCCAGTGAGAATTTACCAAGCTCATCAAAATTATCCGGCAAACCGATTCCATTATCTTCAACTTTAAGCGATATGCTATCCTCTTCTTTCAAATTTAATGAAATCCGAACTGAGGGATTATCAGCTCTCTCACAGGAAAAGGCGTGTTTATAGCAATTTGTCAAAATTTCATTTAACATCAACCCACATGGAATTGCCTGTGTTATTGTAAATTGAATCTCTTCCAGGTCTAACTTAAGATCAACCGGGCGGGAGCTGTTACGATGAGATTTATCAATTACATCAACCAACTCCCTGATATATCGGGAAAAATCGATACTTGAAAGTGTCTCATTCTGATAAAGTTTTTCATGTATCAAAGCCATTGTATTGATTCGCATCTGGCTATCCTTCAATGCCTCCCTTACATCTTCATTCTCTGTACTATGCGACTGTAGCTCCAAGAGTCCGGTAATTACAGCCAGATTGTTTTTCACACGGTGATGAATTTCAGCCAGCAGTACCTCTTTCTCTTTTAATGATCCTTTAAGTTTTGCTTCTGCTTTCTTCTGATCCGTGATATCCACGTAAAGGCCATAAATAGCGATTGTTTTGCCATCTACAACTACGGGTACTCCATAAATAAGCACATCAACCAGTTTTCCGGATTTTGTTTTACGCACCCCTGTAACTTCAAATGACTCTGTACTGTTTGACAGTTTTCTAGCAGATTCCAATTCATCAGCCGGTGCAATCAACTCATCAATATTTAGCCCTTTTATTTCATCGATCTCAAACTCAAAGATATCTTCAAAGCTCCTGTTTACCATCTGAACCTCATTCCTGTTGTCCAGCATGGCAATACCAACAGGCGCATTTTGAAATAGCTGCCTGAATAACTCTTCACTCTGTCGCAGGTCAATCTGCTGCTCATACTGACCGGTCATATCTCTTGCCACAGCAATAACCGCATTTTTCCCAAAGTATTTACCCGGTGTTAACGTCACCTCTATGGGAAATACCTCTCCGTTCTTTCGAACAGCCCACCATTCAAAACGTTGCTTTTCTCCTTTTAAGGATTTCTCTATATGTTGATACGTTTTATCTTCATTGACCTTGCCCGGAGCAGCAAACATCATGGGATCATTCCCCAACAGCTCGTCCCGTGTATATCCAAAAATTTCTTCAGCTGTTTTATTTACTTCTGCGAATTTTCCATTTTCATCATGAATATAGATGGCATCACCGATTGAGTTAAAAAGGTCGCGATAGCTTTGAATGGATTGATTGAGCTGACCTTCCATCTCCTTCTGTTTTGTTTGATCAATAACAACACCCATAATGGCAAGCTCTCCGTTCAATTCAATTTTTGAGCCGTAAATTTTTACATAAACTTTAGAGCCGTCTTTAGCTTCAGCGCGGGAATCAACCTCAAATGAATCTATTTCTGAATTGTAGAACCTCTCCCGTATCGTAAAGAGTTTTTTCACGTCCTCTTTATGTATCAATTCAAGCGGGTCCAGATCATTCAATAACTCACCCTTACTATATCCCGAAATTTTGCAAAACATCGGGTTAACATATAGAAGTTTTCCATGCTGGATGAGATATACCCCAACGGTTGAAGCTTCGCTTAACACTCTAAATCTCTGTTCAGAACCTTTAAGTCTCTCTTCCGCCAGTTTACTTTCCGTCAAATCTTCAATAAGTGACATGATACTCATCAGTTTTCCGCTCTGATCGTAGTTTGCCGAATTGTGCCATGTTGTATGGACCTCACCCTGACCGTCAATACTTAAAACAGAGTTGAAAGTAAAATAGGTTGTATGATGTGCTGCCATCTCTTGAATCTTACTCTCAATAAATGGCTTTCGCATTCCCTCAACTATGCCCGAATCAAAAATTGAGTTACCTAAGATATTCTCAAAATTCCACCCAAATATCTCCTCCGCTTTAGGTGACCAATCCCTGATTTTTCCATTACGATCCCATTCAACAGTAGCTAGCGGAAGCTGCTCTCTGTAAGTGTCTACCCTTGGCAGATGGTGCAGGTTTTTGTTCAGGTCAGGAATTTCTTTGGTAATGTCGTGCATTACACACAGCTGTACATTTTTACCATACTTCTTCATCTGATGAAATGTAAACTGCACATAGAATGAAGAGCCGTCCTTTCTGTAATGTTTCCAGATAGCGGGTAGCTTAAACTGTTCGTCGTTCGAAAATTTATCAGAAACTGATTCCCGGTACTTATCGCCCAGATCGGTAATTTTTTTACTCAGAAACTCCTCTTCACTAAACTGATATTTTTCTAAGCAAGCTTTATTAACATCAAGTATATCAAGTGAGTAGTAGTCGTAGATCAGCATGCATTCGTCGGTAAAAAAACAACCGACAGAAGCAGAATTCAGAGCAGTTTTATCCATAACGATGATATTCTTTATAATATCTGACTTAACAGAAGATATAAACCAATTTCAATCAGAGATAACAGTTTAAAGGATTGTCAGGATTTTGTATTTTAGGGCGTTAACATGTTAATGAATTAAAGTTTTACCTCACAGACAAAATTTAATGCCAGACAATTTTATAACGCTCACCTTTCCTGACGGTGCAAAAAAAGAATTTAACAAAGGGATTTCAGGATTTGAAGTTGCTGAAAGCATATCTAAGGGATTAGCCCGCAACGCACTAAGCGTAACGGTTAATGGTTCTATACAAGATCTGGACGCTCCCATCACAGAAAACGGCACCATAGAGATTAATACATGGGATTCTGAAGACGGACAGTTCACGTTCTGGCACTCTTCGGCACACCTTCTGGCTGAAGCTGTTCAGGAGCTTTATCCGGAAGCAAAATTCGGTATAGGCCCGCCAATCGAAAATGGATTTTATTACGATATCGATTTCGGGGATAAAACCGTGGGTAAAGATGATCTTCCCGAAATTGAGAAGAAGATGATTGAACTCGCCCGGAATAAATCAGAGTTTAAACGGCGTGAAGTTTCTAAAGATGAAGCTCTCTCCTTCTATAAAGAGAAAGGAAATGAGTATAAGGTTGATCTGATTGAAGGCCTGGAAGACGGAACCATTACATTTTACGAGCAGGGAGATTTTACAGATTTGTGTAAAGGCCCTCATATTCCCAATACTTCACTGATTAAAGCGGCTAAACTTACCAGTATGTCAGGTGCCTACTGGCGTGGAGATGTAGACAGCAAGCAGCTTACAAGAATTTATGGAATCACATTTCCAAAGCAGAAAATGCTGAACGAGCATCTCGAACAGCTTGAAGAGGCCAAAAAACGAGATCATAAAAAGCTGGGTAAGGAACTGGGAATATACATGATGGATCATATGGTTGGATCCGGCCTTCCCATGTGGCTTCCAAATGGAACAGTTTTAAGAAGAACTCTGGAAGCTTTTTTACGTGATGAACAGAAAAAGCGTGGCTATAAAGAGGTCATTACTCCTCATATTGCCAATATTGAGTTGTACGAAACATCCGGCCACTACCCGTATTACAAGGACTCACAGTTCGACCCTATGGATGTGGATGATGAGAAGTATATGCTCAAACCGATGAATTGTCCTCATCATCACAGAATTTACTCCAATGAGTTACGCAGCTATCGAGATCTACCCCTGCGCCTTGCCGAATTTGGCTCCGTTTACCGGTACGAGCAGAGCGGCGAATTAAATGGTTTATCACGTGTAAGAGGGTTTACACAAGATGATGCACATATCTACTGTACACACGATCAGTTGAAAGGCGAGATCAAAAATACGATCGAACTGACTCAGTTTGTTTTCAAAACTTTTGGCATGCCTGTGGACATTCGTCTCTCATTCCGTGATGATAACGATAAGAAATATGGCGGAAATAATGAGTACTGGGAGCGTGCGCAGAAGGAGATCCGTGAAGTAGCCGATGAGATGAAACTGGATTATAAGGTTGCACTCGGAGAGGCAAGCTTCTACGGTCCAAAAATCGACTTTATCATTCGCGACGCAATTGGACGAAAATGGCAGCTTGGAACAGTACAGGTTGATTATGTAATGCCGGAACGGTTCGATCTCACATATGTAGGATCAGACAATAGCAAGCATCGCCCTGTTATTATCCACAGAGCACCATTTGGCTCTATGGAGCGATTTGTCAGTATTTTAATTGAACATTTTGCCGGAGACTTCCCACTATGGCTCTCCCCTTTGCAAATGAAGGTGTTGCCTATATCAGAGGATTTCAATGAGTATGCAGAAATGTGTGCTGCAAAATTTGAGAAAGAGGGTGTACGGGTTGAAACCGATACTCGTTCCGAAATGATAGGTGGAAAAATTAGGGATGCAGAAAATGCAAAAATTCCCTATATGTTAATAGTAGGAGCAAAAGAGCAGGAAAGCGAAACAGTATCCGTAAGAAGACATAAAAAAGGTGATATTGGAACGTTTTCGCTCGATGAATTTTTTGATAATGTGATGGAAGAGATAAACTCTAAATCACTAACTTCTAATCATAACTAAAAATACAGAGGTTTACTTATCGCAAGACCACGACCAACAAGAAGACCACGAAATGATGACCGCCCAAGGGTGAATAACGAAATTCGTGCATCAGAAGTCAGATTAATCAAGCCTGATGAAGAACACGAGATTGTTTCTGTCGAGAAAGCCCTTCAAATAGCTGAATCATTTGATATGGACTTAGTTGAAGTTGCACCCAATGCAAAACCACCCGTATGCAAGGTGATTGACTTTGGAAAGTTCATGTACGAAAAAAAGAAAAAAGAAAAGGAAGCCAAGAAGAAGCAACATACCATTCAGGTTAAAGAGCTTCGTTTCCGCCCCACCACTGACGATCATGATCTGGAGTTTAAAACACGTCATGCAAGGGAGTTTTTAGAAGGTGGCGATAAAGTGAAAGCTACAGTTCAATTTAGAGGACGGGATATGCTCTATACAGAACAGGGTGAAGAACTGCTTAAAAATCTTGCAGAAGAACTTAGTGACATCAGTAAAATCGAATCCAGGCCAACCATGGAAGGACGAAGAATGATTATGGTTCTGTCACCATCAAAAGATTAAAGATTGGCTTTTATCAGACCTGAAACATTTTTATCTTTCTTTTCTTTATAATTTCAGACAATTACGCTAGTTATGCCAAAAATGAAATCGAATAGTGGAGCGAAGAAGCGTTTTAAGTTTACCGGTTCTGGTAAAATTAAACGAAAGAAAGCTTACAAGCGTCACATTCTCACAAAGAAAACATCGAAAAGGAAAAATAACCTCGGTAAAGATGCATTAGTTGACAAAGCTGATGAGTCTTCAATCAAGGATATGCTTCCATACGGTGGAAAGTAATTTAACTAAATCAATAACTTCTAAACGTTAAGTAAAAATGCCACGATCAAGAAATTTGGTGGCTTCCCGTCGCCGTCGCCGTAAGATATTAAGTAAGGCGAAAGGCTATTGGGGCAGACGCAAAAACGTTTACACCGTTGCCAAAAACGCGGTAGAAAAAGGTCTTCAGTACCAATACCGCGACCGAAAGGTTCGTAAAAGAATGTTTCGTCGGCTTTGGATTACGCGTATAAATGCAGCTGCTCGATTAAACGGAACCACTTATGCCAAGTTTATACACGGCATGAAGCAAAACAACATGGAAATTAATCGAAAAATGTTGGCCGATATCGCCGTTCGCGATCCGGAAACATTCGCTGCTATTGTCAAAGAAGCAGTAAACTAATTACGATTACATGTTTACAGCCGGCAGATCTAATAAGGTTTGCCGGTTTTTTTTTATCAAATTTTGACGTTACAATCTTTAAACCTCTACATAGAGACTATAAAGCGTATATCGGCATGATCGACACCATTAAACAGATCGAAAAAGAGATTCAAAGTTTCTCAATTACAAACGAAGAAGAGCTTGAAGCTTTTCGGCTGGAATTTCTCTCAAGAAATGGAAAAGTCCAGGAGATGTTTGGGATGATGGGTAAGGTGCCCAATGAGAAAAAAGCTGAAGTTGGCAAAGCGATGAACGGAGTAAAGGTCCTGGCCCAACAAAAATTTGATGATGCCCAGCTAAATCTTAAAAAGAGTTCACGAAAAGAGTTTGGTGCTTCTGATGATATTACTCTGCCAGTTGAACCATCATATAGCGGGTCCTACCACCCTCTCACACAGGCTCTTGACGAGATGAAACAGATCTTTTTGAGACTTGGATTTAACATTGCCGACGGCCCTGAACTTGAAGACGATTTTCACAATTTTACCGCACTAAATTTTCCACCGGATCATCCTGCCCGGGATATGCAGGATACATTTTTTGTAAGAAAAACTGACGACCAAAATGAACAGGACCTGGTTTTAAGAACCCACACCTCCCCTGTGCAGATCAGGCTGATGAAAGATCAAAAGCCACCTCTGCGTTCTATCATGCCCGGACGAGTTTATAGAAATGAAGCCGTCACCGCAAAATCATACTTTCAGTTCAACCAGGGAGAAGGTCTTTATGTGGATAAGAACGTAAACATGGGAGAGCTGATTGAAACGCTGGTCATGTTTGCTAAATTGATGTATGGCAGTGATGTAAAATATCGTGTACGCCCTTCTTTTTTCCCTTTTACCGAGCCGAGTATTGAAATGGATGTTTGGTGGGAAAATGAGAAAGGTGGCCAGTGGCTGGAAATTCTGGGTGCCGGAATGGTGGACCCCAATGTTTTTGAATCAGTTGGAGTAGATCCAGAAATTTATACCGGCTTTGCGTTTGGTATGGGCGTTGATCGAATTGCCATGCTACGCTATGGAATTGATGATATTAGGCTGCTTTACGAAAATGATATTCGTTTTCTGGACCAGTTTAAGTCATAGATCATTTTCTCAACTTCATAAACAAATTCTGATCACCAATAATCTTTAGTATTTCTGTATGAACATCTCTTACAACTGGTTAAAACAGTATATAGATATTGATTTAACACCGGAAGAAACCGCTGATAAGTTAACGCTTTCCGGACTTGAAGTAGAAGGCCTGGAACAGATTGGATCCGATTTTGAAGGATTTGTAGTCGGCGAAGTGCTTGAAGTTAAACCGCATCCTAATGCCGATAAACTCCAAATTTGTGATGTAAATCTGGGAGAAAAAAATGTACAGATTATCTGCGGAGCACCGAATGTTGCATCCGGCCAAAAAGTCCCCGTTGCTACAGTCGGTTCAGTAATGCCGGTACCGATGGAGAACGGAAGCTATCTGAAGATCAAGAAAGCAAAACTTCGCGGAGAGAAATCTAATGGGATGATTTGTTCGGAATCTGAACTTGGTTTAAGTGATGACCATACTGGAATTATGGTTCTTAATCCGGATTTAGAAATCGGCTCTCCACTAAAAGATGCTTTAAATGTTGAAAAAGATACCATTATTGAGATTGGCCTTACACCTAACAGACCGGATGCCGCATGTCATATCGGTGTAGCCAGAGACCTTTCTGCACTCACAGATAAGCCTCTTAAAAATCCATATAAAGATCTTCTATCCCAAAAAGGGTCTATTGATGAGCATATCACGATCTCAATAAAAGATGACGACAAATGTAATCGCTACGTTGGATTAATGGTTAAAGGCGTGGAAATAAAAGAGTCTCCGGCCTGGCTCAAGCAGAAATTGACGGCTATTGGTTTACGTCCCAGAAATAATGTGGTGGATGTAACAAACTATGTGCTGCATGAGATCGGTCAGCCACTTCACGCATTTGACTATGATAAAATTGCAGACAAAAAGATTGAAGTAAAAACCTTTGACAAGGAGATTAAATTCACCACGCTGGACGATGTTGAACGTGAGGTGCAAAAAGGATCTCTTTTTATTTGTGACGGCAACGGACCTGTAGCTATTGCGGGAGTGATGGGTGGAGAAAACAGCGAAGTCACCGATTCAACAACTAATATCCTGATTGAGAGTGCCTATTTCAATCCATCTTCAATCAGAAAGACGTCGAAGAGTCTGTCGCTTCAAACTGACAGCTCATACCGTTTCGAGCGTGGTATTGACCCCGAAATTCAGCTGAAAGCAGCTCAAAGAGCCGCAGAATTAATTGTAGAGCTGGCCGGTGGCGAAATTGTAGAAGGATATGCTGATGTGCACCCTGTTAAATTTAAACAGAAGGAAGTTCAGCTCAGGCTATCCAGAGTGAACCGTGTTTTAGGTACAACCTTAACACTAAAAGATGCCGAGCATATACTGAATAATCTGGAATTTGAAACCACCCTTGCCGGTGAGGGCCAGCTGAGCTGTAAAGTCCCTTCATTCAGACCTGACGTATCTCGCGAAATAGATTTGATTGAGGAAGTTGGACGAATATATGATTACAACAATATCCCCTCACCTGATACATCACCGTTCTTTACCCCCGAAAAGCTTTCAGAAACGGAGGTATATCATCAGAAGATTCGTCAGTTTGCTCGAAGTCTGAGTTACAAAGAGATAACAACCAACTCCCTCCTGTCTCAGAAAGAAGCAGACGCGTTGTCAGAAAAGAAGAATCAGATTTCTACATTAAACCCGGTTTCTCAGGAGAATATCACACTGAGAACACACCTTTATGGCGGGTTTTTAAAATCAGTTCGATACAACCTAAATCGTAATGCAGAAAATATCCGATTCTTTGAAATCGGTCACGTTTTCAGGAATTCCGACAAGGAGAACAGTACCTGGATTGAAGGTGTTCAAGAGCACACTCATCTTTTGATGGGAATTTGCGGACGGAAAAAAGGTGATGACTGGCAGGGTTCAGCAGAGACTTACACGGTTTTTGACCTAAAATCTGATCTTGAATCTTTAATCCGGTTTTTGGGTATTGATGATCAAATTGTACGTGAAGCAGAAAACAACTATAAACTTCATTACAGTTTAAATGATAATCGGATAGCCACACTTCATCAGATCAACGAAGAGACGATGAAGAGTTTTGATGTTGAACAAGATGTATTTGTTGCTGAAGTGGACCTCACAACACTGTTTAAACTGAAAGCAGGACGCGCCGAAATCAGCTACTCACCTGTAACGAAATTTCCACCTTTTGAATTTGATGCCGCATTTACCATAGATAAATCAATTCGGGCAGGAGAACTTTCTTCAGCAATTCACAAATCTGCTGATGAAACACTGAAGTCGGTCTCCGTTTTTGATGTATACGAAGGGAAGAATATCGGAGATGATAAAAAAAGTATTGCTTTTCGTCTCACTTTTTTAGATTCTAATAAAACGTTGACAATCAAAGATGTAGAACCGAAAGTTCAAAAAATTGTTCAATCTTTGGAAAGCGACTTTGGAGCAAAACTGAGATCTTAATAAAGCTAACCCTATGGCTGTCAGTGAAATTCAAAAGGAGACCTTTTTCAATCTTCTTGAGCAGATTCGTACAGAAGTTCAGACTCTGAAAAAGAAGAATAAAGACCTGAGCCGCGAAAATCTTAAGCTTAAATCCAAGCTCGAAGAGATACAAAAGGAACAAACAGACATCTTCTCCTCTATCAGTGAGTCGGAACGAATTGCTATGAGACATAAAGTAGACGGCCTGATCGAAAAACTCGAACATCATCTAAACAGTTAAAATGGAGTCCATCAAAGTAAATATAATGGGTAAACAAATTCCTCTGCGTGTAGAGGAAAGCGAAGTAGAAAGTACCCGGAAAATTGCTCAGTATGTGGATGAAAAGTTCAGGCTGTACAGAAACCAACTCTCAAACCAGCCTGATTCAACCGTGATGATTTTAGCCTGCCTCAACATCGCGGAAGAAGTTTTTGAACTCCGGTCAAAATTGCAGCATCAGGACGACAAGGAGAGTGAATTGATGGATCACATCAATCACAAACTTGAAGATTTTATTAACGAATTGTCTTAATTTTCAATCTGACAGAATCTTTTACCACCGATTCTCGTTCTAATCTCAAATGAACACTACTTCTTATTCTGACTGATGTATAAAGGCGAACGCTTCAACTCTATTTCTCACCTGATAGGCACCATTGCTGCAGTGATCGGCTTTTTTGTTTTAATGTATGTAGCTGTAAAACAGGGAGATCCCTGGAAACTCGCCTCTTTTTCGATATATGGAGCTACTCTTATCGTTCTCTATCTGTTTTCTACGCTCTACCACAGTTTTAAAGGCCGATGGAAGAAAATCTTTCAGAAGTTTGATCATATCGCCATCTACCTGCTTATTGCAGGAACCTACACGCCCTTCACACTTGTAACGCTGCCCGACAGCATTGGATGGACAATTTTTGCTGTGATCTGGGGACTGGCCATGATTGGGATTGTCATTGATTTACTTCCCCAAAAAGGTCATAGAATTTTACCATTAGTAATATATTTATTGATGGGATGGTTGGTGGTATTGGTTATTGGTCCACTAACACAAAATTTGCCATCACTGGGGTTTGAGTTACTGATTGCCGGAGGAATGTTCTACACCATGGGGGTGCTTTTTTATGTACTCGACAGCAAACATAAGCTGGCACATGGTATTTGGCACCTTTTTGTTCTTGCAGGAAGTGTCAGCCATTTCATTACGGTTGCAATGTTTGTTTAAGGCAGGCATCGTTGATCAAATAAAGTGGTTCTACCCTCTGTTTTTCATTACCTTTCCGCTGATTTTCAATGATTTAACAATGTTGTGCCGATGCCTAAAAAGCTAAAGATTTTTTTTATTGCAGATATCGTGGGTGAGTCCGGTCTAAGCTTGCTCGAAACGATGTTCCCTCCCATCCGGGATAAATACTCACCCGATTTTATCATTGCCAATGCTGAAAATTCTCATGAAGGCCGGGGTTTGAACAGGACTATCGTAAAAAGACTTTATGATATTGATGTGGATGTGATTACGGGAGGAAACCATTCTTTCGACAAGTGGAAGATTTTCTCATACATGAAGACAGATGAGAAGCTTCTGCGACCCATGAACTACCCGAAAGGCAATGCGGGATATGGGTATGGCATCTATCCTGTTAAAGATTCTGGTTTGAAAATTGGCGTACTCAATCTTCAGGGGCGGACATTTATGCAGCAGATTGATGACCCGTTTTCAACTGCCGACTGGGCACTAGAGCGAATCAAACAGGAAACCGACATCGTTTTTGTTGATTTTCATGCTGAAGCAACAGCCGAGAAATTGGCCTTTGCATGGGAGTTTGACGGGCAGGTTTCCGCAGTAGTAGGTACTCATACCCATGTGCCAACCAACGACGCAAGAATATTTCCGAAAGGCACCGGTTATTTAACAGATGCAGGCATGACAGGCCCATTTGACTCTGTAATTGGAATGGATAAAAAAACCTCCATCAACCGATTCCGTTTGGGAACGCCTCAACGCTACAAAATAGCGGAAAAGGATAACAGGATGTGCGGGGTTTACCTTGAAATTGATCCCGAAACTGCATCTTGTACCCTCATAGAACCGGTCATTTTTCCTGAATTTAATAAAATAGCATCTTCATGAGTTCAACAGATTCTCTAGTTCTTCAGTGTGAGAATATTCATAAAAAATTTAAGTCAGAATCCGGTACTGAAGATCTACACATTCTCAAAGGCGTTAATCTGAATGTACGGTCTGCAGAAATGATATCCATTGTAGGATCCAGTGGTTGTGGCAAAAGTACTCTTCTACATATTCTTGGAGGGTTGGACAGGCCAAACGAGGGCTCTGTTTACTGGAGCGGAGAATCCATCTATGATTATAAAAAGGATAAACTTGCTGATTTAAGAAATAAAAATGTTGGTTTTGTATTTCAGTTCCACCACCTACTGCCTGAATTTACAGCGATTGAGAATGTAATGATGCCCGCATTAATCAAAAGCGAAAATCAAAATGTGGCAAATCAAAGAGCTGAAAATTTACTAGACCGATTTGGCCTGAAAGATCGCATTTACCACCGTCCCTCTCAGCTATCAGGCGGTGAGCAGCAACGGGTTTCGATGGCCCGGGCATTAATGAACAACCCATCCATCATCTTAGCAGATGAGCCTACCGGAAACCTGGATGAGAAGAATACAGAAATCATACTTGATCTACTGTTCGAATTAAGAGAAATAGAAAATGTATCTTTGGTATTAATCACTCACGAAAAGGAGATCGCACGCCGTTGCGATTCGCTCTACTCACTTCAATCCGGTGTGCTCGAAAAAGAAAACTGAGCCTAGTTTAAACTTGGTTAAATGAACAAACAATGATATTTTTGTAAGTCTTAATATCATCCTAAACTTCTACTACAGAAACAGTAATAATACATAAGCAGAATGAGTAAACGACTGAAAAACGAAGATCTGGAACAGGATCTACTGATTGAATATTCCTCCCGGTTTGTACACTTTTACAACCAAAACAAAGCAGCCGTATTGGGTGGTGGAATTGGCTTTGTATTAGTCATTGGATTAACCATCGGATACTTTATGTATTCTTCACAGCAAGAGACTCAAGCCCAGAACCTGCTAGGTATCGCTGAGCAGTCTCTTTTCCAGGGAGATTATGAAACTGCACTTTATGGTGATGAAGAAGAGTTTACTCTCGGTTTTGTTCAAATAGCTAATAATTACTCTCGCACAGATGCAGGAAACCTTGCCATTTATTATGCAGCCGTTTCTGAGTTTGAACTAGGAAACCACGAATCAGCACTGAATTTTATTGAACGTTTCAACAAGCCACGGGGCATCATGGGGGTATCTCCTGCTACATTTCACGCTACAGTACTGCTGGAAATGGAGCGATATGAAGATGCGGCAGCGATGTTTGAACGAGCTGCAAATTGGGATGAAAATAGCGCAACAACTCCCTCAAACTTATTTCAGGCAGCTCAGGCTTATCATGAAGCCGGTTTGAATGAAGATGCCAGCAGAGTTTTGGAGCAGATTTTACAAGATTACCCAAACAGCACAGTAGCAAGCAGAGCTCAGCGCCTGAAAGGTTCTTTAGCTGTTAGAGGATAAATAATACTTTTTGAAATTTTGAAAAGAGTGGCTTGATAGAGTCACTCTTTTTTTTATACATCTACCAAAAGAAAAACCTCTACGAATTTTAATTCATAGAGGTTTTCAGATTGATTTCATCTTATCAAAGCTCGCTTAAAGCTAACATAATAGATGCAGTGACGTACAGCAAGAAACGTTACATGTTTCTGCGATACTGACCGCCTACTTCGTACAACGCTTTAGATATCTGTCCCAAAGAGGCTACTTTTACGGTTTCCATAAGCTCTTCAAACAAGTTTCCATTCTGCCGTGCAACAGCTTTCAGGCTCTCAATAGCTTTCTCTGTTTCACCTTCATTTCTCTTTTGGAAAGCCTCAAGATTATCTATCTGCTGTTTTTTCTCCTCTTCAGAAGATCGGATTAACTCTATCTCTCGCTCTTCTTCTTCAGATGTCCCATCACTCTTAAAGGTATTCACCCCAATAATAGGTAGCTCACCGCTGTGTTTCTGTGACTCATAATAGAGACTTTCTTCCTGAATTTTTCCGCGCTGATACATGCTCTCCATCGCTCCGAGTACACCGCCCCGATCTGTAATGCGGTCGAACTCTTTGAGAATTGCTTCTTCTACCAGATCTGTCAGTTCTTCAATGATATATGAGCCCTGAAGTGGATTCTCATTTTTTGTCATGCCCATCTCCTTGTTGATAATGAGCTGAATAGCCAACGCACGTCGAACAGAAGCTTCCGTAGGCGTGGTAATGGCTTCATCAAACGCATTTGTATGGAGTGAGTTACAGTTATCGTAAATGGCCATAAGGGCCTGCAGTGTGGTTCGAATATCGTTGAACTGAATTTCCTGGGCATGCAGCGATCGACCACTTGTTTGAATGTGATACTTCAGCTTCTGAGAGCGTTCATTCGCTTCATATTTGTTTTTCATGGCAATCGCCCAAATTCTTCTGGCAACCCTGCCAATTACGGCGTACTCCGGGTCGAGTCCATTACTGAAGAAAAAGGACAGGTTATGCGCAAAATCATCCACATCGAGCCCACGGGAGAGATAATACTCCACATATGTAAACCCGTTAGCCAGCGTGAACGCTGCCTGAGTGATCGGGTTAGCCCCGGCTTCCGCTATATGATATCCGGAGATCGATACGGAGTAGTAATTCCGAACAGAATGTTCAGTAAAGTACTTTTGCATATCACCCATCATCTTAAGGGCAAACTCTGTTGAGAAAATGCAGGTGTTTTGCGCCTGATCTTCTTTTAAAATATCAGCCTGAACGGTTCCGCGTACTACTTTAAGCGCTTGTTCTTTAATCTTTTGATATGTTTCATCATCAACCAACTGATCTCCTGAAACTCCCAATGTACCCAAACCGAAGCCGCTGCTGTTTGGCGGCAATTCTCCGGAGTATTGAGGAGCAGGAAGTCCTTTCTTCTTATAAATCTTGGAAATTTTCTCTTTCGCTTCCTCCCACTTTCCATTCTCTTTAAGATAGCGTTCAACCTCCTGGTCTATCGCTGTATTCATAAACATTGCCAGTATCATCGGAGCCGGGCCGTTTATCGTCATCGATACCGAAGTAGTTGGTGTGGTCAGCTCAAAACCCGAATAGAGCTTTTTCATATCATCCAGCGTACAGATGCTCACTCCGGAGTTTCCAATCTTACCGTAAATATCAGGTCGATAGGCCGGATCTTCACCGTAAAGTGTAACGGAGTCGAATGCGGTAGAAAGACGAGCTGCCGGCATCCCCTCGCTCACATAGTGAAAACGTTTATTGGTTCGTTCAGGAGTACCCTCACCTGCAAACATCCGTGTGGGATCCTCTCCCTCTCTTTTAAAAGGAAATACACCGGCCGTAAATGGAAAATAGCCCGGTAAATTCTCTTTCAAAGCAAACTTCAGCCTCTCCCCTAAGTGGTCAGTTTTAGGCATCGAAATTCGTGGAATTTTAGTTCCACTGAGAGAAGTGCGGAACAGCTGGTTTTTGAAAACTTTGTCCCGGATTTTTACATCAAATGTTTCTTGTCGATATCTTTCAAACAGATCATCCCAACCGTTCAGAATTTTGGTTGGAAGTGGATCGAGTTTCACCGACCAGTGCTCTTCCATCTCCTCCATTTTTGAAATCATCAACTCTTTATCATCCGGACTCCAATTCTTAACCTGCTCAATTGTACCGCGAACCTGATCCAGTTTTGAAGCGATCTCAACCTGCTCATCTGTCCACCGGTGATAGTCCTCAATAGTCTCAGTAATTTCGGATAGATAGCGCTGTCGCTTGCCCGGAATCACCGCTTGTGTATGGAGATCTTCCGCAGGTTCACTGTTCGTATAAAGTTCCGGTGTCCAGTTCAGATCAAAATGGTTATTAACGCTTTCTACAATCGCCGTAAAAAGCCTGTGCACCCCTTCATCGTTAAACTGAGCGGCAATCGTTGGGTATACCGGCATCTCTTTCGGGTCGGTATGAAACTCACCGCGGTTACGCTGAATCTGCTTACGGATATCCCGAAGAGCGTCGAGAGACCCTTTCTTCTCAAACTTATTCAAAACCACGATTTCAGCCAGATCCAGCATGTTGATCTTCTCAAGCTGTGTTGCAGCGCCATACTCATGGGTCATGACATAGATTGGAATATCACAGATATCTACAATCTCGGTGCCACTCTGACCAATTCCGCTGGTTTCAACAATAATGAGGTCAAACCCGGCTGCTTTATAGATTTCAATCGCTCCTTTTACAGAATCACTGATTGCCTTGTTTGATGCACGGGTTGCCATACTCCGCATGTAGACACGTGGAGTATCAATGCTGTTCATTCGAATCCGATCACCTAAAAGGGCTCCGCCAGTTCGTAATTTAGACGGATCAATGGAAATCACACCAATATTCAAATCTTTAAATTCGGTGATAAAACGACGAATTATTTCGTCAGTAAGAGAACTTTTACCTGCTCCCCCTGTACCGGTAATTCCCAAAACCGGAATTATTTTTTTGGTTGAGTCAATTTTCTTACCCGAAATTTTTAACCCAGATTCATCAAAAGAAGCGATATCACTTTTTTCATTTTCTAAAGCTGATATTGTACGTGCAACAGCGTTCGTCTCTTTCTCTTTAATACCGATTGGATCAACCGGTGCAACCTCAGCCGTATCAAAATCGCACTGCTCCATCATGTGGTTTATCATTCCCTGAAGCCCCATTTTACTTCCATCATCAACTGAAAAAATGCGAGTTACGCCATATTCATGCAGCTCTTTAATTTCGCGGTCTACAATTACACCGCCACCGCCGCCAAAAACTTTAATATGAGAGGCGTTGTTTTCCTCTAAAAGATCTACCATATACTTAAAGTACTCCATATGACCGCCCTGGTAGGAACTGATGGCAATTCCCTGAGCATCTTCCTGGATAGCACAATTCACAATCTCATGGACAGACCGGTTGTGTCCTAAATGAATCACTTCGGCCCCGGTTCCCTGTAATATTCGGCGCATAATATTTATGCTGGCATCATGTCCGTCAAAAAGGCTAGCTGCTGTTACAAAACGAACCTTGTGAGTAGGATTATATTTTCCCGGTGTATGAGCTCCATTGGATGAAGATGTTTTTGCTGTTTGATTCTTTTTTGTGGCCGTACTTTTTGACATAAAAGTTAATCTATGATTTCATCTATTAATAAGTTGGAAGCGATTCCAAAAGATAATGATTTTCGCGCTTTATCTTTAGTTCTCTGTACAGTTTGAACGTTTAAAAACTGTAAATCATGCGAATAAGAGAATAACTCTAGTTTTTCTCTTTCGGACTCTGTTTGGGATTATCCAGATAACTGATTGTTCGCTGTGGAAATGGAATTACAATACCCTCTTTATCGAATCGTTTTTTTACGCTTTCCGTAACATCGCACTGCAGCACAAATGCATCTGGTGCATCTTTAGCCCATGCCCATCCGCGAATCATAACAGAGGAGTCTAAAAGGCTCAAAACCCGAACCAAAACCCTTGGTGATCCCTTCTCAATATCTTCCGGTTTTCTTACATCAATATTAAGCGGATGATTTTCAATCTCTTCAGCAATTATCTTTTTTGCGAGATCGATGTCAGAACCATAACTGATACCCACATCAATAAACCTGCAGATGGTTGAATCACTAAAATTTGAATTGATTAGCACTTCGTTACTAATAACGGAATTTGGAATAATAATTCTCTGATTTTCAAAATTCCGAATCACTGTATGCCTTAAACTAATGTCCTCAACAACTCCTCTCAGATCCGTCCGGAGTGTGATACGATCATTAATTACATAGGGTTTATAAATCACGATAAAGAGTCCGCTGATAATATTTCCCAATGCTTGCTGTGATGCAAAACCTACAGCAATGGCTAAAATACCAGCACCTGCAATAAGAGATTGTGCAATATGCTCCAGTATTGGAATTCTCCAAATTGCAAAGCTAAAACCGACCAGATAGATAATTGTAGAGAGAGAGTGTTCGATAAATTTATAGTTTGTCAGATCCTCATCTTCGGTGACTTTAGTACCTATAAATTTTTTAAATAACTTCTTTGAAAACTTTGCAACAATTACAGTTACCAATATGATTATTAGCACTGTAATTGGAATCTGATACTGTATTAATATATCTGAAAGCATCTCACGAACCATTATTACTATTATTATTATCGTTATTTGATGAGTTATCCGTTTCGATTTCAGGTATCTGTGGTAACTCAGGTAATCGGGGAGTCAGGTTGGGAAATGTCAAAACTGTCTCCGAAGTAAAACCTTCTCTTACAGGAATGGATCTTTTAACAGTGTAGGGTTCTGGCCTTCGATATGGATCAATGGTTCCCGAATCCCACCTTCCGTTTTCATTTACATCCTGAAAGAGGATTGCCCGGTATTCCAATGGCGGGAGGTTCTCTATTTCTATGATTGAGCCCGTGAATGTTGTATCCACCACTATACTTTTATCCTGATCGTGTACCCTCAAACGCAAAGGCTGATCTTCATCTCCATTTTCGACAGTAAACTCTATACTTCCCAGTTGATTGCGCTGCCAAATTTCCGGATTGATCCTCAAATATTCTGATTCCCACGGATCCCATACCCTAACCTCATATCTCAGCCCGCTTTCCCAAACACTGTCTTTCGGCGACACTCGAAGTATGTGGCGTTCAATTTCAAAATTTGGCCATTCATCAAACATTTGATCACCCTCAAAAACTAATAATGAGTCTGAAATGGAATCATCATTTATAAATTTTGAATAGGTAATTTCAAGTGGTTCATCCGGAAACAGTCCGTTTTGTGAATTATGTGATATAGGCCTTAAAGCACTGGTATCCGGCTCAGATGAGCCTTCAAAAGGGTCTATATTCACTTCTATTGGGTTCCCTGCTAAATCAGAAATCCGGTTAGGCACAACTGTATATAATTCTCCTTCCTGAAGTGGCTGCTCCGTCTCTGCAAAAAATACGGCAGGGTCTGACTCTTGTTTATAAAGCGGGTAGGCTGTTGTTACACTATTTCCAACTGTATCTTCTATTGCTATAAAGGCGTCGGCCCTCCACTCAACCTCTTCACTGTTTCTGATTCTCAATCTTCGTTCAGAAAGAAGCCCCACACCTTCTAAAACCGGCGGAATGGTATCGGGGATAGATACGAAAAGAGTTCCTAAATCAAACTCTTCATTCTGTTCCAGCCTGAAGGTTTCTTCAGAAAAGGGCTGTGCCATTTCACGTTGCCTCTCCCAAATGCGATTCCTATTAAGGTCATTCACCCAAATTGCCCTGTAATCACCTTCGCTCAGGTAACCAAACTCGGCAACTCCTGCCGTATCGGTTTGAGCGACATAATTTGCTCGGGCAGAAAAATCCACAGGTTCACGATACAGAAAAACTCTGCGGCCACTTTCTCCCCTTCCAGTTTCTGCATCCAGAACCCTTGCCCGTACAGAGCCTTCATCCAATATCGGTCCGGTAGACAGTGCCAGGTCATAGGATGAGGTCATTTTATTTCTCTGGGTATCAGTTACATCCACTCCCATTTTAATCACAATTGTTGTGTTATCCGGCAGATCACGATCAAAAGAAACAATTGCAGTTTTTCTTCTGAAGTTCACCTCAAATGGAATTGCCAGATCCGGCTCAATACTTACATTCTGGCGCACTGAATTTCGGTCCACAAATTTATCAAATGTAAACCGTACCTCATCACCCGAAAAATTAACTGTACCGCTGGCCGGAGTGGTTTCCTCTACCACAGGTCCCTGCCTGTCAGGCGGACCTCCAGTTGGAGCAATTGGAGTTGCACATGCAACAAGTAGAAGTATCGGCAGAAGTAGAGTGGATAGATATATACCGGCTCTTACAAAGAGAGCATCTAAATCTGAACTTTTGTCTGTTAACATCGAATAATTCACCTTCAAGGATTGAGTAGCAAATATAGAGAATTTGGTGTTCGATTCGTATTACTCATAATATTTTTTAAACCTGTTACTTTTCAGCGTCTTTCTTTTTCATCAATCAGCCATCTACTGAGCAATTAAACCGTCAAACAGGCAAATAATTGTCCTGCGTCAAATTTACCGTTTTTTGATTGGCAATCTCTTCCCTATTTTTGATGCAAATCTAACACTAGTAAATCAATCATGTACATAAACAAACCGGCGTCTTACACCGATTACTACGAATTGACGATGGCGCAGGGTTATTTTCTATCCGGTTATCATAAGAAACAGGCTGGATTTGACTATTTCTTCCGAAAAATACCGTTCAAAGGTGGATATGTAATTTATGCCGGTTTGAATGAGTTAATTGAGACCATTCAAAATCTATCATTTAGTGAAGAAGAGATTGAATATTTAAGAAAAGAGGGTTTCAGGGAAGAGTTTTTAGAGTATCTCAATAAATTTAAGTTTAAAGGCAATATATATTCAGTTAAAGAGGGTGAAATTGTTTTTCCAACTGAGCCTATTTTACGTGTGGAAGGCAACCTTCTTGAAACACAGCTGATTGAGACACTGTTGCTAAATATTCTGAATTTCCAGTCTCTCATTGCCACTAAAGCTGCCAGGATTAAGTTAGCGGCAGGTGAAGACTCAGTCGTCCTCGATTTTGGCCTCAGACGCTCTCAGGGGCTTGGAGGTATACATGCTACCAGAGCTGCTATGATTGGAGGATTTGACGGCACTTCAAACGTCTATTCCGCTCAGAGATTCAATGTGCCGGCAGGGGGAACAATGGCACACTCCTGGGTGCAATCATTTGATTCAGAAATGGATGCATTCCAAACCTACGCTAAATACTACCCGGATGACACTACACTCCTGGTGGACACCTACGATACGCTGGGATTCGGAGTACCGAATGCTATAAAGGTAGCTAAAGAGCTGGAAAGTAAAGGCCATAAACTAAAGGCAATTCGTCTGGACAGCGGGGACTTAGCATACTTTTCTAAAAAGTCTCGTGATATGCTTGATGATGCAGGTTTAAATTACGTAAAAATCGCTGCTTCAAATCAATTGGATGAGAGGGTAATTCACAGTTTAAAAACTCAAAACGCTCCAATTGACATATTTGGAGTAGGAACAAGATTGGTAACTGGACACACCTCCCCTGCTCTCGACGGCGTTTATAAACTGAACTCTATTGATGGCACTCCAAAGTTGAAAATTTCTGAAAATATTGAAAAGATCACCCTGCCCGGTAATAAGAAAATTTATCGTTACTGTAATAATGATGGATCTTTTTATGGAGACGCTGTTCTGTTCGATCACGAAGAATTAATCGAAAGAATGCATCATCCTACCTTCCCGGCAAAGAAGAGTGAATTAACCAGCAGGAGTTTCGAAGATTTATTAAAACCTGTTATTACGGACGGAAAAGTAGTTATGGACATACCGGAAGTTCATGAAATAGCATCCTATGCGAAGAATCGTTTAGAAAAGCTTCAGCCTGAATTTAAACGTTTGGAAAATCCTCACATCTACAAAGTAGGTATCAGCACCAAGCTGATGGAAAAACGAGACGTACTTTTAAAACTGTTCAAATCATAAAATAATGAAAGCACTATTAGTTGTTGATATTCAAAATGACTTTTGCCCCGGAGGCGCACTGGCCGTTCCGGATGGAGACAGTATCATACCGACTGTAAACAAATTAATCAGTCAATTTGATATAGTTATTCAAACGCAGGACTGGCATCCGGACGGGCACTCGTCTTTTGCATCTTCGCACGATGGAAAAGAGCCTTTTGACACGGTAGAAATGGAATACGGCACACAAGTTCTATGGCCCGATCACTGTGTTCAGGGAACAAAAGGTGCAGAATTTCATCCTGACTTAAACACACTGAAATCTCAGGTAATTATCCGAAAGGGATTCAGAAAAGCGATCGACTCTTACTCTACATTTTTTGAGAACGATCAGAAGACGTCAACCGGCTTAACAGGTTATTTAAATGATCGCGGTATTACGGATCTATATACCGTGGGCTTGGCTACAGATTTCTGTGTAAAGTGGTCCATTTTAGATGGAATTGACGAAGGTTTTACCATG
This sequence comes from Chitinophagaceae bacterium T5-Br10_B2g13, assembly GCA_001564065.1. GTDB lineage: Bacteria > Bacteroidota > Rhodothermia > Balneolales > Balneolaceae > Rhodohalobacter. Next base: position 33,378 of record LKNA01000006.1, on the reverse strand, counting down.
CACATTATTGAAGATGCCGTAAAAGGAATTGATCTGAATGGCTCTTTAGATGAGGCGTGGGCAGAGATGAAACAGAAGGGTGTAAAAATCATAGATTCAAAGGAAATTTTAAAATAAAAATCATTGAATCTGCAGGATGAATACCCTATCTTTTCAGTCTTTGATTTTTTGGAGAGATGCCAGAGTGGTCGAATGGGCTCGCCTGGAAAGCGAGTGTGCCCGCAAGGGTACCGAGGGTTCGAATCCCTCTCTCTCCGCACTAATACCCCTATCTTTAGAAATTACTTCTCGTCAGACAAGTGATGGTAGCCTTATATTTAAAAACTCATCAGGCAAACTCTATACATACCAGACTCACATTTCAAGATTAATTTTCAAATGTAAGCCCTGAGTCTTTTAATAATTAAACCTCTGCCTTGTAAAAGCTTTAACAGGCTCTCCATCCTGCCGTGCCGGACGAAAACGCCACTGCATTGCGGCCCTTAATACGGCGTCCATCAAACCGTACTGTACAAAAGGCAACTCTTCGTAGCTACTGCCGGATTCATCATACAGTCGAATTTCCATCACGCTCGCCTCTTCTACATTTCCCTCCTGATCTACCAAAAAGTTCACAATCATTTCCAGTCTGCCCTTATATTCGTCAGGCACTGCTTCAGGAGCCGTAGCTTCAACAATTCGAACTACGGTAGGCGGAATTTGAGGGTTTGCGACAATTCGCTCTTCATCCCCAAATTCGCCGGTACCGAATCCTTCTTCCAGTTCCGGGAGATCCGGAAGATCTAAATCCATATCGATTTCCAGCTCAATTTCGATAATTTCATCAGTCGGAATTGGAACAGGCAGAATCGGTCTCGGCGGCGGAGGCGGTGATGTTTCCTGGCGGGTTATCTCAATTTCGTCCAGAAATACTTGCTCCTGCGGGGGAATTTCAAAAGTTAATTGTGGATTGTATTCTGTTTCAGGCCAATATCTTATAAGAACAATCAATAAAACTTCTACTAATATTACAGCTAACAGGTAACGGTTACGATAAACCGGTTCTGGAGTTCTGCGTTCTGTAGATTTTTGAGTCAAGATCTAAATAATCTTAGTTAAACTAATCGAACTGTTAATCTAACGAAATGTTGTCTGAATTGATTTATTAGAGGAGAAATTTATTTCAGATCCATTAACGCTCTTCGGATAAAACCGTTGTGTTTAAAAAGTTCTTTCTCGGCTTCTGCTTTAGATAAATTTCCAAGAGCCATCAAAAGTGCTGTTTTTACGTGCTGATCAGCTCTATCGAGGTATGTTGATGCTTCTTGGTAATTCATTCCTGCAAGCAGCATTACAATACGTTTTGCTCTCTCTTCCAGCTTTTTATTCGTTAACTGTAAATCTACCATCACGTTTTGATACACTTTCCCAAGTCGAATCATCGCACCTGTGGTTAGCATATTGAGAACCATTTTTTGAGCTGTTGCACTCTTCATGCGCGTACTTCCCATAATCACTTCAGGTCCAACGGGAATGTCGATCATGTGATCCACATTAAGATCAACCTGATCTGCAGAGACCGTTGTAATAAAAATAGTAGGTGCTCCAATTTTTTTGGCTTTTTTGATCACACCATGTACGTATGGGGTTCTTCCGCTTGCGGCTAATCCTACAATTATATCATTGGCAGTAATGCCTAATCGATCCAGTTCTTTTTCTCCCTCTGCTTCACTATCCTCAGCACCTTCCTGAGCTACAAACATGGCCTCTTTTCCACCTGCAATATAACCCTGAACTGTTTCAGGGTCCGTTCCAAAGGTAGGCGGGCACTCAGAAGCATCCAGCACACCTAACCTTCCACTGGTTCCCGCTCCAAAATAGAGTAGCCTTCCTCCCACTTTAAAATTGGCAACGATCGTATCTATTGCTGATGCTATTTCATCCAACCGCTGTTCAACAGAGACAGCAACTTTTTTGTCTTCATTGTTAATGATAGAGACAATCTCCCGGGAGTCTGCCAAATCTATCTCCTGGCTAGCCGGATTCCGCTGCTCTGTTAAAAGTTTTTCAAGCTGGTTAAAAAGAGTTTGGTCTTCCTTCACGAACTACTTTATTCGGTTTTTCCACCAGTTATCTGCAGAAGGATCTGCAACCTGAGGTGTTTGATTAGGTTCGGCCTTATTCGACCTGTTTTTAAGAAGAGAAGATACAACAGATATGACATCTTGTTTGTCGTTTTTATAGAGAGAACCCACAACGGGAGTATAGTGATCCTGAACAAAGTGAGTGTCGTAGTTTCCATTTATAAACGACTCATGCTGAAGGGTAAATTCACAAAATGGGATCGTTGTACGTACACCGGATATTTCATACTCTTCCAGAGCACGCAGCATACGCGAGATGGCTGCACTCCTGTCAACCGCATGAGTACATAGTTTTGAGATCATTGGGTCATAGTTGATTGTTACCTCCTGCCCCTCTTCTACACCGGCATCAACGCGCACGCCGGGACCGGCCGGAATTCTATGTCTTCGAAGTAAACCTGTGCTGGGTAGAAAGTTATCAGACGGGTCCTCAGCATAAATTCTACACTCTATGGCATGACCATTAACTTTGATATCACTCTGCGAAAATGGGAGATCTTTTCCATCAGCTATATCTATCTGTAAAGCAACCAGATCTAATCCTGTAATCAGCTCTGTTACAGGGTGCTCTACCTGTAGTCGTGTATTCATTTCCAGGAAATAAAAATTGAGATGCTTATCTACCAAAAATTCGACCGTACCGGCACCAACATAGCTACACGCTTTTGCAGCGTTTACGGCAGCCAGCCCCATCTCTTCGCGCAACTCTTCTGTTAACACAGCAGAAGGCGCCTCTTCAATTACTTTTTGGTGGCGTCGCTGAATAGAACACTCACGCTCAAACAGGTGAACGGTATTTCCTTTCTCGTCTGCGATAATCTGAAATTCAATATGTCTGGGTTCTTCAAGATACTTTTCGATGTAAACCCTGTCGTCTCCAAATGCATTTTTTGCTTCAGATTTGGCTGCTTTAACACTTTTATCAAAATCTGCGGGATCATGAACAATACGCATTCCCTTTCCACCTCCACCTGCTGCAGCTTTCACCAGTACCGGGTATCCAATCTCTTCTGCAATCTGGCGGGCCTTGTCAATGTCTTTCATTGCCGACTCTGTACCGGGTGGATAAGGTACATTTGCTTTAGCCATCAGTTCCCGGGCTTTGGTTTTGTCTCCCATTAAGTCGATAGCGTCGGGTTTAGGGCCGATAAAAATTAAACCGGCGTCCTTGCATTTCTTCGCAAAGAGTGCATTTTCACTCAAAAATCCATAACCCGGATGGATTGCATCCGCACCTGTGTCTTTGGCAGCAGATATTATTTTTTCCATCGACAGGTAACTCTCAGACGAAGCTGCTTCTCCGATAAAAACAGATTCATCAGCAGCAACCACATGTGGCGCAGTCGCATCAGGTCGTGAGTAAACCGCTACGGTTTCTACATTTTTCTCTTTACAGCTGCGAATAATGCGCAGGGCAATTTCCCCGCGGTTTGCGACAAGAACCTTATTTATTTGAGGCATGAATAGATTTTAGTACAGGTTTTCTTTGAACATGGAAGGTACGAGCGTCCATGGATTCTTCGTTTCTTCTTCCCAAACATAGTGTTCATGGTCTATAAATTTCAACCATAAGATTTCACTCATCTTTTCAGTGGCATCCCGGTTTGGATCGTTAAGGTAGCTAAGAAGACGAATATCCACATCTGTCAGATCTCTCAAAATCTCTTCATCGTGCAAGTTCGGAATAAATTCAATCGGATTGTTGTAGTAGCTGTTGTCATCTTTAAAGCCGTCCAAATGAATGTTTATATCGTAGTAGCCCGAAATTGCGAGAACTTTATCCACCAGCTTTGGATATTTAAGCGCAAAAACCAGGGAATGGTACGCCCCCAAACCGGTACCGGTTGTGATTAAGAATGGGTTCGTATTATTCTCCTGAATAAAGGGAATAACTTCATCTTTGATATACATCTGATATTGATTCTCACGAATAACACGGGTATATGGATCTACCTCGCTGTTTAAAAAGCTTTCGCTATCAATGCTGTCTACACAGAAAAACTGATTGTACCCTAAATCAATCTGTTCTTCAACCATGTCCATCACACCATTGTCTTCCCACTCAAAAAACCTCCCCTGTTCTGTCGGAAAAATCAACACCGGGGTTCCCTCTTTTCCAAACACCAGCATCTCCATTTCCCGCCCTAATGTTGGACTTTTCCACTTTCTGTATTCTCTTTGCATAGATCAATTCTATTTTTTCGGTTCTGAAAAGTTACTGAAGGATAGGTCAACTACAGTACATCAACCTATTTACAACTTTCTCATCAACTTATGATTTTAAGCACCTTAATAGTTACAAGATTTCCGGCTAAGATACACCTGTAATTTTGTAAACAGTGTGTAGTTAATTGCAGATTTATCCCCTGTGTAATATCACAGAAGTATCTAAAGAAAGATAGGAATTTTTTGATCTCTTGTAAGCGCTTTTCTGATCAAATAAAGCAACAAAAGAACTTAGGCCGTTCTTAAGGTGTACATCACTTTCGGAACCATGGTAAGCTTCTCAGTAGAGTTTAAATAGGCTCTTCTCTGAAAGACATTAAAATTATTCTCTTCAATTTTTGAAAGTATCCGAGAGTAATTTTCACGTGCCAGGCAAACAGGAAGCCTGCTGTCTTTATTCAGCATAGGAATTCCTCTATCAGAGCTTATATAATAGTCATTGGCTCTTTTAATCTGGAACTGCATAAAAGATGTAAATCGATCATCAAGATTGTGGCTGAAAAGATCGTCTTCAGAAATACCAAATTTCCTTAATTCGTCCTGTGGAAGGTAGATACGATCTCTTTCCAAATCCTCACCCACATCGCGCAAAATATTAGTTAACTGCATGGCAATCCCCAAATCAACAGCATGCTCAACGGCTTTGGGATTATCATACCCAAAAACCTCGCTTGTCATTAATCCAACAACAGATGCAACTTTGTAGGAGTAGTCATAAAGCTCTTCAAAATTTTTGTATCTGTTCTTTGTCAGATCCATCTTTACGCCATCCATGAGCTGAAGAGGAAGATCCAGAGGAATTTTATAGAGGTTTAGTGTATCTGAAAAAGCAGTGAGTATAGGGTCATCTTGTTCTGATCCCCTGTAGGTGTCAACCAATTTAAGTTTGAATGCCTCAAGCTTTTCAACGACATCCAGCTCGCTGATTTTCTTTTTCAAAATGAGGTCTTCAGCTTCATCCACCAGATCATCCAGGTACCGGCACAAGCCATATATGGCAAAAATGCTTCTCTGCTTATGATTGGGCAGAAATCGGGTTGCCATGTAAAATGTTTTGGCATGCTTTCTGGTTATCTCTCTGCAGTGAGCATAAGCACTTTTTAAATTTTCACTATCAAGCTCAGTTATAACCGAATGATGAAAATTGGTTTTTTCATAAATAGGCCGAAGCAGTGAATAAGGGTATTTTAAGAAACCTGTCATGATGGTCTGTTTAACACTATTTAGTATACGCAATGCCACCGACAGTGCAAATAGTTCCGAGTCAGCTAAAATTTTATCAAAAACTTCTTTTTTTCTGCTATTTTAACTTCAACTTAATTAAGGGTATTTTGATTTTTTGTATTCTATCTGAAGGATCATAACAAACTTTTATTCAAATGAAGTCGCAAAACAAAAAAATAACCATATATCAGGTAGCCAATCGTGCCGGAGTTGCTATTTCTACTGTCTCTCGAGTATTAAACAACTCTCCTAATGTCTCTGAAAAAACAAAAGAGAAGGTACAGCTGGCAATTGATGAACTGAATTTCCGTCCTCAGGTAAGTGCCAGAAAATTAGCCAGCCGTAAACCGCAAATGTTAGCCATTGCGGTACCCTCTTTTACAACTCCATACTACAATGAGGTTTTAAAAGGTGTTAAAGACAAGATCGATGAAATGGACCTCGATATTGTTATTTATAACACCGGGTCAAAAAATCCCAAAGAGGGAATCGAAAACTTTTTTAATCGAGGAACAGCAGACACTGTCATCAGCATCAGTATTGATATTGATGAAAATGTACACCGGCAAATTCAGGCATCAGGTATGCCTATCGTACTTATCGGCAGTTCACACCCCGATTATGACTACATCGACTTAAACCATCGAAAAGGCGGCTTTATAGCAGGTGAACATTTGGTAAAACAGGGGTACAAAAATATAGGTTTGATTCGCCCTGCTCTTGAAACCAAAGCCGGTGTTTTGCGAGAGCAAGGCTTTGTTGATGCATTGAAGGAGTTCAAAATGCCCATAAACAGAAAGCTGTTTTTAACCGGTGAAAGTACAAAGCATGCCGGTTTTACCGAAGAAGCCGGATTCGAAGCCGTTTATGAATATGACAAAATGGGTGAATTTCCGGATGCAATATTCTGTGCGAATGACACCCAGGCTATCGGAGCTTATCACGCTTTAAATAAACTGGGAATTCGCGTTCCTCAGGATATTGGTTTGATGGGATACGATAACATCAAATTTACAAAGTATCTCGATTTAACAACTGTAGATCAAAAGATGTACTCCATTGGTGTGCAGGCCACAAGCAGACTAGCGGAAATTATTGAAGGTGATACAGATAAAAAACTTCAGATAGCCATCGATCCTGTACTTGTACCCCGCAACTCAACAAATAATCCAAATAAATAGTCAGTCAGAATGGATCAGCAGGAGGCGCTCACTCACTGTATAACTTCAACCAACACCTCTTTACCGGAAATTAATGAGCCATACAGGGGAAAAGTCAGGGATGTTTACTCATTAAACGAAAAAACTCTTGGTATTGTAGTGACCGATCGCATTTCTGCGTTTGACCACATAATGAAACAAGCCATACCGTTTAAAGGCCAGATTCTAAACCAGCTATCTGAATTTTCATTCAGTAAGGTTGATAATATCGTTGCAAGTCATATTATTGATGTGCCCCACCCAAACATTACGATTGCCAAAAAGTGTGAGCCCATTCCTATCGAGGTAGTTATCAGGGGATATCTCACAGGTCACGCCTGGAGAGTATATCGCTCAGGTGCCAGGGATATTTGCGGAGTTCGAATGCCAGACGGAATGATTGAGCATCAGAAATTTCCGAAACCTATATTAACTCCCGCCACTAAAGCGACGGAAGGCCATGATGAGGATATATCAGAATCCGAGATATTATCAAAGAATATCGTTCCTAAAAAGCTCTGGAACCAAATAAGGACCGTTGCCTTTCAACTGTTTAAGCGAGGTACAGAAGTAGCTAAAGAGCAGGGTTTAATTCTTGTTGACACCAAATATGAATTTGGCCTTTATGATGGAGAGCTAACTCTTATAGACGAAGTCCACACTTCTGATTCTTCCCGCTATTTCTACCTGGATGGCTATGAGGAACGTCAAAAGAGACGTGAACCTCAACGACAGCTTTCCAAGGAGTTTTTACGCGAATGGCTTATGGAGCACAATTTTCAGGGCAAGGAAAATCAAACACTGCCGGATCTTCCGGATCAATTCAGATGGAGTATTTACCAGCGTTATGCTGAACTGTTTGAAACGTTGACCGGTAGCTCTTTCGAGCCTAAAATCATCCGAAATTTAAAATCAGATCTCGATAAAATTTTTAAGCAGTATCTCTAACCTTTTTAGAGGTCACGTTTTACGGCGATAAATGCGGTGTGGTAGTGTACGTTTATTTTGCCGTTGTTCTTCTCTCTCCAGTAGTTATCGAGCAGACTGAGCTGTTTGGGGTTTAGCTTCCTCCCGGTCAAACTTGTACCGGAACCTGAACTCTTCAGTTCGCGATAAAAATCGTAAACGGATGGATATTGTAAATTGGTCTGGTCTTCGTAGTAATCAACTTTTACCGGTCCCATCGATAATTTAATGACAACTTCTTCCAAGTCGGGCAATGTGTTACCTGTAAAGGGTAAACCTAAATCTATGCAGTTTTTTCGCCACTGTTTAAAGGAGTCATCGCCGGGAAAAGAGATCAGCAGTAAACCGCCCGGTTTTAGTGAAGGAAGCATTTTTGCTAACGTTTCGGCAGGATTTTTTAACCAATGCAGAAGAAAGTTGGATGTTATAAGAGAATAGGTCTCTTCCTCCCATTTTGCACTTTCTACATCAAGATTGTTAAAGGTTATATTCTCGTGACCCGACAGTTTACCTTTATTCACTGATAGCATTACATCCGAAGCATCCGTCACCAAAATTTTCCTGTTAGAATACATGTCGGCAATTTGCCGGGTGAGCAAACCCGTTCCGGCTCCAACTTCAAGGATGGGGCCATCCGGAATCGAATATTGCCAAGGCTGAAGCGCCCTGGCTAGTCTGTCGGCAGTCTCCTTCTGTATTTTAGCGAAATCTTCGTACTGAGTAGCTATATCAGAAAATTGTTGAATAATTTTCTGTTTTGGAAAATCCTTCATTAACTCTCAAATTTTCTAGTTTGAAACACTCCAGGTTGAATCTGCTTCAAACGTCCGGCCCATCGCTCTAAATTGACGTACAAACCGGCGTTTTGCAACACTTGGAGCAAACTGTCCATACTCAAGCATAAAAAGCCGCTCAGTTTCAGGATCGTGGTAGAAAAAATTCACAAAAGGACCGCCCATGAAATCATTGGTCATACGCCAAGTTCCGAGAGTCTCAAACCCGGTTAACCGGCTATCAAGCTCCATCTCCTTTGTAATCACACTTCTGCGGTACTCAGTGGTAATGTAGGATCCCTCACGAGTTCCCTGAACATATTTCTGCAGTAATGAATCTCTCGTAGCATTGATCCAGTCCTCGTCAATAAAATCAGCGGATGCAACATCGTCCTGCCACCAAGCCAAAAGCCATCGATCGTTTTCAGGGAGTGCTCGCCGAAAAACTTTCACATTCGTAGTATCTACTGTTTGAATATAGTCGTGCTGCATACGCACCATCCAGCCGTGGTTTTCCCAAAGTGAATCGCTAATTGCAACCTGCTCTCCTCTTCTAAAGACCTCTTGCTTTCGACGCTCAAACTCTCTGTTCATTAAGTGACCTACCAGTGAATCCTCGCTGTTACGAATTTTTTCTGAAAGTTCTTCATCATCATTTGATGTTAAAATTAAAGTCCACTGGTCCCTTACCCACCGGTCTTCAAGCGGAAATGCAAAACTTTCTCCGGAACGCACTCTCTCTTCAATATCATCACTTAAAATAGCACGAATTAACGTTCCCACATTGGATTCGGAATCGATGGGCGCTGCAAAAATAAGGTTTTTGAATTCCCGAAGCCGATCCAGCTCTTCGTTATTCCGAAAATCTCTAAAGGTTAGCCTGTATGTTGGTTCATAGCCCGGAAGCGTCTCTATCGCTTTTCCAAATGTCTCTTCGATTGCCAGTGCTGTATCACTATCCCATTGGGTTGAATCCATCACCACAATCACCTCATCCATCTGCCCGATAGACATTGGCCTGTAGTCTGATTCACAAGCTGAAATGATGAATAGAATTATTATAAAAGAAACCAGAAATAAATTTTTATTCATAGCGTCTGTAAGTTTGTAATTAATGGATCAAATATTCCCAAATTTCAATTCTTTAACAAACTGAAATACATTCACTTCCCAGTCATCGCGGGGATAGTTCTCCTCAATTGTATTTATGAGTGCACTGCCAACGATAAAACCGTCCAATTCTTTTGAAATAATCTGCGCATCTTCGTGATTTTTAATCCCAAATCCTACTAGCTTCGGATTAATCACTACGTTCTTGTTCACACGGTCAATAAATCGGCTAACAGAATCTGCAACTTCATTCCCCTGTCTGGCACCTGTAACGCCGGTAACCGATACGCAATACACAAATCCTTTACTCATTTTATCTACTCTCCTCATTCGCTCATCAGTTGAATTTGGAGCAATCAGATAGATAATATCAAGATTATGTTTTTGCGCCTCTTCAGAAATAACGGAAGCTTCCTCAAGCGGGGCATCCGGAATGATCAGGCCGTCTACTCCGGAAGCGGATGCTTTTTCACAGAATTCAGATACACCATATCTCAGTACAGGATTGATATACCCCATCAAAATAATTGGAATTTGAGATGTTTCCCGAACCCGCTTAACGATATCAAATATTTTATTCATCGTAATTCCATTCTCAATAGCCCTGGTGCTGGCCTTCTGAATGGTTGGTCCGTCGGCAAGTGGATCGCTGAAAGGCATCCCCAGCTCAATGATATCTGCACCATTTTTTTCAAACTCAAGTATTAAATCAACCGTTGAGTCTAGATCAGGAAATCCTGCAGTGATAAAAAGAGACATTATTTTTTCGTTCTTGTCTCTCTTCTGAAAAGTATTCTGTAATCGTGAACTGCTATTACTCATTTGAATGGTGTTAGCTGAATATTTTTTATCAATTACTGTTTATTCTATTACTTTAGGCGAACCAATCTGAGATGGTTTTCATATCCTTGTCACCCCTGCCTGAAAAGTTCACAACCACAATTTCATCTTTTTGCGTGGCAGGCATCAGGGTTTCCAGATATGCTAGCGCGTGGGCTGTTTCTATTGCCGGAATTATCCCCTCTTTTTCAGAAACAAGCTTCACTGCATCCATAGCCTGCTGATCCGTGACCCCATAGTAATGAACCCGCTTTGTGTCGTGCAGATGAGAATGCTCCGGACCGATACCGGGATAGTCAAGCCCTGCACTCACCGAATGAGCCAGCTGAATTTGTCCTTCATCACTCTGTAGCAGATAGCTTAACGAGCCGTGCAAAACACCGGGCGTTCCCTTCGTAATAGTAGCTGCTGTCTGATTGGTATCCGCTCCTAAACCGGCCGCTTCTATACCGATCATTTTCACAAAATCATCTTCAATAAAGGGGTAGAAAAATCCTATTGCATTACTCCCACCTCCAACGCAGGCAACAAGATAGTCGGGAAGTTTACTTTCTGCTTTATTGAGCTGGTTTTTAGTCTCTTCTCCAATCACACGATGAAAGTTCCGAGTCATCATTGGGTATGGATGCGGCCCAACGACAGAACCAATGATGTAAAATGTATTTTCAACATTGGTCACCCAATCACGGATCGCCTCATTCGTGGCATCTTTTAATGTCTTTGAACCGCTTACAACAGATCTCACTTCTGCCCCAAGCAGGCGCATGCGTTCAACATTCAATTTTTGGCGATGCATATCCTCTTTTCCCATATAGATCACGCAGTCGAACCCAAATTTGGCACATGCCGTGGCTGTAGCTACACCATGCTGGCCTGCTCCTGTTTCGGCTATAATTCTTGTTTTGCCCATTTTACGAGCCAAGAGAAGCTGGCCAATCGCATTGTTTATTTTATGAGCTCCGGTATGGCAAAGATCTTCTCGCTTGAAATAAATTTTTGCCTTTCCGTAGTGATCAGTTAGTCGATTGGCAAATGTCAGTTTTGTGGGCCTGCCAACATATTCGTTTAACAGATCGTGATACTCTTTTTGAAAAACAGGGTCTTCGAGCGTTTCCAGGTACGCTTCCTCAAGTTCTTCAAGAGCGGGTATAAGTATCTCAGGGACAAACTTTCCGCCAAAACGTCCAAAATATCCTTCTTTGGTTGGTGATGTGTACTTCATGATAAAATCCGGTGTATAATTAAAAAATCCATGGCCCTATATTGAGACCCTGCTTACAAAAATGCTTTGACACTATTTATAAGTTAAAGCTCCTGCTCCTCCCATATATCCCTCATACGATCAAAAAACTGTTCAATCTTATCAAAATCCTTCAAGCCGGGTGACTCCTCCAATCCGCTGGAAAGATCCACAGCGTAGGGTTTGACAGCCTGTATGGCTTTGTCCACATTATCGGGATTTAGACCGCCTGAGAGAAAAAACGGTTTTTCATTTGAAATTTCACTCAGCACATTCCAGTCAAATGTTTGGCCGGTTCCACCCCATTTCCCATCAATTTTTGTATCAAAGAGCAGGTAGTCGATATGATCCAAATACGGCTCAATATCTTTCTCCAGCTTCTCTTTCGTTGTATCCTCTTCGATATGAAATACTTTAATGATCGGTTTTTCAACCAGTGTGCAGTAATCAGGAGATTCATTTCCGTGCAGCTGTACGAAATCAATTCCGGTCTGACGTGAAATACTGTTTACATCATCCAATGGTTGATTTACAAATACACCTACTTTCCCGGGTCCTTCAAGCCAGTTGATGATCGCACCGGCTTTAGCAGGGTCTACATATCGAGGGCTATCGGGGTAAAATATAAATCCAAGGAATTCAGCCAATGCACCGGAAACATATCGTGCATCTTCTAAAGTGGTTAATCCGCAAATTTTAACTTTCGTTCTGTTTTCTGGTTCAGCAAACATATAATTCTAAAAATATTAAATGGATATTCGTTTCAGCTACCTATAATCTAGTAAGTTCTTTAATGCATCACCCGGGTCGCGCTGCCTCATCAGGTGTTCTCCGATGAGTGCGGCATCGATACCATTTCCCTGTAATTTCCGGAGGTCTTCTTTTTTATGAATTCCACTTTCGGAAACTGTAACAACCCTCTCGGGTGCCTGCTTCAATAGCTCTATTCCCCGGTGAAGATCAACCTCAAATGTTGCTAAATTACGATTATTAACTCCCACAATCTCTATCTCTTCCCAATTGAGATTCTCAACCTCTTCAGGATAATAACATTCCACAAGTGCTTGCATTTCAAACTCTTTCGCTGCAGCCAACAACTCTGAGAGCTGGTTTCCTTCACAAATAGTTGCGATAAGTAAAATCGCATCAGCCCCAAAAGCCCTCGCCTCCTTTGCCTGGTACGGATCGATGATAAAATCCTTTCTGAGTACCGGAATAGGGCTCATTCCGGAAATGCTTTCAAGATAGTTGAGCGATCCCCGAAAAAACGGTTCATCTGTCAACACCGAAATAGCAGAGGCACCTGATTCAATATATTGATCGGCAATTTTAACCGGATCAAAGTCCTTTCGAATAATTCCTTTTGAAGGTGAAGCCTTCTTGACTTCAGCTATAATTGATACCGATTTATCTTCCCTTAAAGACTCAGAGAGTGATTTACGGGATTTTTCAAATTCAGGAAACGATTCAAAATCACGAAGCGAAACCTTTCTTTTTCTTTTACTGAGATCTTCTTTCGTTTGCTCAGTTATTTTAACAAGAATAGATGCCATATCAGGACTCTGCCACTTTTTGTGATTCCTTTATAAAACTTTTCAATTTACGTTCAGCTTCACCCGTTTCAACACTTTTGATTGCCATCTTATTGGCTTCTGTTAGTGTTTCAGCAGCACCTGCCGCGTGGATGGCAAAGGCAGCATTCAGAGTTACAATATTTCGCTGGGCATCTGTAGAATCACCCTTCACAATATTCTTGATAATTCCGGCATTGACTTTCGCATCTCCGCCCAGCAATTCATTTGATTCAACCTTTTCATATTCCAATGAGGCGGGATCGAATGTGATTGAGCCGTTTGATAAATGTGATTTCAATTCAAAAATTTCACTCTGACCGGTCAGCGTCACTTCATCAAGACCGTCATGAGCGTTTAGAGTGTAAGCGCTCTTAGTGTTTAAATTTGAGAGGATCTGAGCCATTTTTCCTGCTGCATCTTTACTAAAAGCACCTACTACCTGATTTTCGACAGTCGCAGGATTGAGGAGTGGACCAAGCATGTTGAAAAAAGTTCTTAGTTTCATCGCCCTTCGTGCAGGCATTACATGTTTCATGGCGGGATGAAAATTGGGCGCGAACATAAATACCATCCCTGTTTCGTCAAAAAGCTTTTCAGACTGTTCCTTATTTAGATTTGGAACTGCACCCAGCTCTTCAAGAACATCGTAACTGCCGCTTTTGCTTGATACACTTCTGTTTCCGTGTTTCAAAACGGGGACACCTGCTCCTGCAACAGCAAACATAGCGGCTGTAGATATATTAAACGTCCCGGATTTATCGCCGCCGGTACCGCATAGATCAACGGCTCCTTTAGTGTTAACCTCTACAGTAACAGCTGCATCTCTCATTACCTCTACAAAAGCCGTGAGTTCATCTACCGTTTCGCCTTTTGCCCTCATACCCATCAAAAAAGCCGCAACTTCAGAATCCGATACTTTCCCATCAAGGATACTCTGAATTGCCGATTTAGCTTCTTCAGGATGAAGATCCACTAGGTTAGAAATTTTCTCTAAATAATTTGTAAACTCTTTGCTCAAAATACGTTTGCTTGTTTTTATAATTTCAATTGAAGGATGATATCAACTCAGAATCCAGTTCTTAACAATCTTTGGTCCTTCGGTTGTTAAGATACTTTCCGGATGAAATTGAATTCCCTCAATAGGGTGAACTTTGTGCCGGACCCCCATAATTACATGATCATCTGTCTCGGCAGTTACTTCCAATTCATCAGGAATCGTATTGGAATCTAAAGCTAAAGAGTGATACCTCGTGGCTATGAAATATTCATCAACATCTTTAAATACTGATTTTCCATCATGATTGATGTTTGAGGTTTTTCCATGCATCAAACTGGGTGCATGAACAACCTTTGCTCCAAACACATTTCCAATAGCCTGGTGACCTAAGCAAACTCCCAAAATCGGTATTTCTGCTCCTAGTTCACGAATGATCTCTTCAGTAATTCCGGCATTTTCAGGCCGCCCCGGTCCGGGAGATATTAATATATTTTCCGGTTTCAGCTCACGAACTTCATCTAATGACATCGCATCGTTTCGAATAACTTTATAATCATCCGTGACCGATGCTACAATGTGTACCAGGTTATAGGTAAATGAGTCGTAGTTGTCTATAATTAATATCATAATTCCTTTAAGCAGTACAATTCAGGACTGTAAATGAGCAACCTGACAGATTAAAATTTAAAGCTTCTGAATAAACCTGTTGCTGAGCGAATTGGTTCCATAACCTGTTCGGCGCGTTCCCTGGCTCTTTCGCCTCCCTCCCGGAGAACATCGTGAACATAATCCATGTCATTGGCCAGTTCTTTTCTTCTGCTTCTCGCTTCTGAAAAATACTCTTCAATCATTGCAAGCAGCTCTTTTTTGGCATGACCGTAACCAAATCCGCCGGCTCTGTACTTTTCAGCGATCTCATTCTGTTTATCCTGTTCAGCAAACAATTTAATCAGAGAGTACACATTACAACTCTCCGGATCTTTTGGTTCTTCAAGAGCTGTAGAATCAGTTTCTATAGCCATAACTCTCTTTTTAAGAGCTTTCCCTTCAGCAAAAATATTAATCGTATTGTCGTACGATTTACTCATTTTTCTACCATCTAGACCTGGAACGGTGGCTACGCTCTTTACGATGTACTCTTCCGGAATTTTGAGCAGTTCTTGGTCGTAAGCGCGGTTTAATTTCCCGGCCAGATCCCTGGATATCTCTATATTTTGCTTTTGGTCTTCTCCAACCGGAACCAGATCTGAATGGTAAATTAATATATCGGCGGCCTGAAGAATCGGGTATGTAAACAGACCTATATTCGGGCTCAGACCATTCGCAATCTTGTCTTTATAAGAAACTCCCTTCTCCATCAGCGAAACCGGAGTCAGGCAGCCCAGAATCCAGGCGAGTTCTGTTGTTTGCGGTACATCGGATTGAGCAAAAAATGTACACTTTTCAGGATCTAGCCCGAGAGCCAGGTAATCAAGTACAACATCGGTCGTATACTCCTGTAATAAATCTCCGTCATTCAAAGAGGTCAGCGAGTGATAGTTAGCCAAAAAATAGAAAGCATCTCCTTCCTCCTGCATCTGAATATGCTGACGCATCGCGCCAAAGTAATTTCCGATATGAAGTTTACCTGAAGGCTGTATTCCTGATAAAATTGTTTTCTTATTCGTCATGAGAATCGATTTCTATCGTAACTATTTTTATTAAGTAATTTCCAAAGCCACATTCAGCGCTTCAATTAAAGCACCGGCTTTATTCCTGGTCTCTTCAAATTCATTTTTTGGATTACTGTCTGCCACAATCCCCGCTCCTGCCTGTATAAATACAGACTCATTGTTCACAACCATGGTTCGTATTGCAATGCACGTATCCATATTTCCGGAAAAATCGAAGTACCCCACAGCTCCTGCATAGGGACCTCTTTTGGTCGGTTCTAGTTCATCTATGATTTCCATTGCCCTTATTTTTGGAGCACCACTCACCGTACCGGCCGGGAAACACTGCTTAAGCGCATCAACTGAACTTTTATCTTCAGAAAGATCCCCAACCACATCCGATACGATATGCATCACATGCGAAAATCGCTCGATCGCCATATTGCGTTCCAGCTTTACCGACCCCGATTTACAAACTCTGGAGAGGTCATTTCTCCCCAAATCAACCAGCATAATATGCTCAGCAACTTCTTTGGGATCATTTTTTAAATCCTCTTCAAGCTCAAGGTCTTCTTGATGAGTTTTTCCCCTGGGACGCGTGCCGGCAATTGGCAATAGACGAGCATGCCTGTCCGTAGTTCTTACTAAAACCTCCGGTGAGGAACCGACAAGTGAAAAATCTTTTAATTCCAGAAAAAAGAGATATGGAGAAGGGTTTACCATTCTTAATGCACGGTAAAGTGTAAACTTGTCGCCCTGGAACGGAACCTCAAACCTCTGAGAGAGAACAACCTGAAAAATATCTCCCTCGTAAATGTACTTTTTCGCTTTTTTAACAATATCATGAAAAGTGCTTTCATCAATATTGCTTTTCAAAAGTTCAGTTTTGAGTTCAAAAGCACCCGGCTTTTCCGGATGGCGGTTTGCCTTTTCTTCCATCCTATCTAAAGCATCCTGTGCTTTTTGATACGCTTCTTTGAGATCGCTTCCTTTATCCACAAAAACTGTTTTGATCAATACTATCTGTTGTTTTACGTGATCAAAAGCGTAAACTTCATCATAGAATGCCCATATAGCTTCAGGCAGATTTAAATCATCCTGTGGTACATTCGGTAAATGTTCTACTTCTCTTACGGTATCGTAGGATGAAAAACCAACAGCTCCGCCTGTTAGTCTCGGTAAGTTGGGTAAGTTTGGTTCCGTGTGTTCAGATGTCAACCTTTCAAGAGCCGTAAAGTAATCCTCGTGTAAAACAGCTGCAGAACCATCATTTTGTGATAAGCTTACAGTAGCCCCGTCGAACGACAGAATTTGGTAAGGGTTACACCCCAAAAATGAGTATCGGGCCAGATTTTCTCCTCCTTCTACCGATTCGAAAAGAAAGGGATGATTTGATTCACCCTTTATTGAAAGAAAAAGTGACACAGGGGTCAATATATCCGCCATCATCCGGCGACTCACAGGTATAGCCGTGTACTTTTTTGATAAATCAGAAAACTGTTTAAAATCCATAGTATTTAAATAAAAAAACCCGCTTCCGTATTACGGCAGCGGGTTTACAAATCTTTCTAAAACGTATCTACATTATAGTGATTCCACTGCCGAATATATTCGCGCGGGCCACCACCAATTCTTATGTACGTTTTGCTTATTCATACACGCAGAAACTATTGCATGAACGGATTAAATGCAACAGAAAGTTTAAGGATTATAAAAGTGTGAAATTTTGCTCAATTTATGCTCCCGGAAATTGATTAAACATAAAAAAGCCGATCCCAAATAAATGAGATCGGCTTTTTGTGAATGAAATGTAATTCGGAAGCTAGTTTTTCTTCGTAACCAGAAGTACAACTAGTCCAATAATTACTGCCAAACTGATCAGGAACAGAATGAACATCAGATTTGATGTTGGAGGAGCATTTTCTCCCCATGTTCCAAGTTGAACATCGATTTCAGCCATCTCAGATGTAGTGAGAACATTACCCTGAACTAAAAGTTCGCCCCACTGACCTTTAACAGTTGAGTTCCAGTAGTTGGCAAAATTTCTGTATGCCTCGTAATCTTCTTCACTGTTAGACTCTAAAGCAGCTTCAGAAGCTTCACGTACGTACATTCCAAGTGCATCAAAGAAAGTGCTTGGGCTTGTAAATGCACCTAATTCTATACCATTCTGATTGAATGATGTTGACAGGGCATTCCAAAGCTTATTATCCACACTTGCCTGCCATGCGGCCAGCAGATCAGAAATTTCCTGACGTTCCTGAACCGGTGCATCCGGAGCAAATGTATTGGTCAATCGATCCCCGATTCTGTCCCAGACATCTACAAAGTAACCATGTTGAGCTCTCATCGCCAGATAATCGGCAGAAGATAAGTCGGAGCTCTGGTCTGCAATGTTGGTGTATTCCAGAATAATGGTTTTCAGCACTTCAACCGGATTGTCATCCATACGTTCAGCAGCATCTGCAATTTCAGATTGTGTAGCTGCATCAATGGATTGATACTTTGTCATCAGGTTTTCAAGAAACTCAGTGACAAATTCGTCACGTTGTTCCAGATTTTGTCTGTATTGACGGATCAAAGCTGCCTGTCTCCGCTCGTTGGCAGAAGATCGGTCTAACTGCTGTTTCAGATCTGCTTGTTCGCTATCCAGTTCAGAAAGCTGATCTCTGAAGTCATCGAGTTCGCCCATCAAGCCGCGGATGCGTTCGTTGAGCTGCTCAATTACAGAGATGTTTTGCTCAGATGCTGTGTAACGACTTCTTAGATCGTCAACTTTTCCTGAAAAAGTATCAGGATAAAGAGCGGCATCAATAATATTGGAGTATTCGGCATAATCAGCTTCGAGAGCATCAATATCGGCACTTAAGCCTTCTAAATCTTCTGAGCTAACTGCGTTATCTACCCGGTTTACGAGTTCTGAGTATTCTGCCCTAAAATCTTGCTGAATCTGATAGTCAGATTGTTGAGCAACAACTGTTGAACTAACAACGAATAAAAGAGCAGCTAATATAGAAAGTGATTGGTTGATTGTTTTCTTCATTGTATTAGTCTCTTAGTTTCGTCCTTCGTGGTTCAGATTATAGGTATTTCCTGAAGCTCGATCTACGAGTTCGATGTAATTATCGCGCTGGTTAAAAGCCGGTTGTCCCAAGCCTTGCCCTGTAATCTCGATCTTATTCTTCAGTTTAAGTTCGCCTTCATCTGTTTCAAAGACATAGACATTGTTGAATCCCGCAGCAGTGACGAAGTAATATCCTGCTCTGTTGCGAATCAACCTGATTTCGTCTACAGACGAAGAGCCTTCTTCTTCAAGAATACCCGATACGTTGAATTTAATCGCATATCGCTGGTCATGAACCTGGTTATCAGAATCCGGGCTCAGCACGCTTTCAATCGGCTGTGAGTAATCCACATTCTGTATAACTAAAGAAGGTCCACATGCTGCAGCGCCAAACAAGATAGCAACACACATTGCGAGTGTGGTAATTGTTGGTTTTGCCATAGTAGTTAGTTTATGATGTTTTAGTGATTATTGGTTATATATTCGAAAAATGCCTATTTGTTTCTTAAACGCTTATTATTGAGTGAAATGGAACGGTTTGATCCAGGTTTTCGCGACCTTTTAAAAACTCTATTTCCATAACAAACGAGTACCCGATGATGTTTCCACCCAATTTTTCAACTAATCGGGTTGCAGCCATTGCAGAACCGCCGGTTGCTACTAAATCATCATGAATAAGAACATTATCCCCGGGATTGATTGAATCTTTATGTATTTCCAAGATATCAGTTCCATACTCAAGTTCATATTCTACTGATTCAGTTTCTGCCGGTAGTTTATTTGGTTTTCGGATTGGAACAAATCCCGCATGTAAGTCCTGAGCTAAATTGGTTCCAAAAAGAAATCCGCGAGATTCAAGGCCCGCTACATAATCGATTCGATGTCCCCGAAAAGGCTCCGCAAGCAATCGGGATGTCAGTTCTAAAAGATACCGATCATTTAGCAATGGTGTAATATCTTTATAAACAATTCCTTCTTTAGGAAAATCTTTCACTGATCGGATATTATCTTTCAGTATCTTCTTCAGCGAACTGTGTGTATCATTCAATGACATTACTTAACAAATTCGGGATAAGTTAGTTACGAATAATTGTAAAGCACTAAACATAATAGTTTTTAATGCAAATGTTTAATGGAAATAGCTCAATAGAGAAAAAAAATCACAATCTGTTTATGATGAAAGCATTTCATCTTGCTGAGATAGCATTTGATGAAGGAGAAGTGCCCGTTGGAGCGGTTGTTGTACACAATAACAGCATCGTGGGGCGTGGTTTTAATCAGGTAGAACGATTGAACGATCCGACGGCACATGCAGAAATGATTGCGATCTCCGCAGCTTGTGACACCCTATCGTCCAAATATCTCTCTGAATGTACGCTGTACGTTACCTTAGAACCGTGCGCAATGTGCAGCGGAGCTATAGTTTGGTCCAAACTTAAAAGAGTTGTTTTCGGTGCGCTGGATGATCAGGCCGGCGGTTGTGGTTCACTGTTTAATATAGCAGCCAACAAAAACTTAAATCACCAAACGGAAATCATTCACGGTGTGATGGAAGCCGATTGCCAATATATTCTGAAGAAATTTTTTGAGAGCAAACGGTAGTCTTAACTAAAGCGCTGAATAAATCTCGACCATTTCACTAACAATCTTCTTCTTCCTCTCACAGTTGTTAACGGAATTCCGACTTTTACAATCAGATAAATCAGTAAAACTGTAAAAGCCAGTATCCAAATGGCATAATCCTGATATACACTTAGGTACTGAAGCATGGGCTGACCGATCAGAACGGTTAGCCCAACCAGCAGCGGAGTCCACACAGCTACCGATATTACAAAATAGATAATGAACGTTTTGAAATCGGATCGTAGCAGTCCGGCAGCAAAATAGGTGGGGAATCGGGCTCCCGGAATGAATCGGGCTATAAACAATAACTCCATTCCGTACATCTCATACAGATTTTGAACTCTGTTTAAATCTTTCTCTTTAATCATCCACCGAAACGGTGCTCTCCTAAGTATAGGATTTCCAACTTTTTTCCCAAGCCAATAGATATTGATGTCTACGATAAGAATTCCTAAAAAACAGCTCAAAACAGCATAAAAAAATGGAAGTATACCTGCTGCAGAAAGCAAGCCTGCAGCGATTACAGAGAGGTCTTCACTGAAGATTGTTACTGCCATGATTAGAATAAAAATTATAAAGAATGCTTTGCCGCTTAAAGCATCCACATCTTCTGAGTCGAAGGATTCTAATGACTGTTGAACTCTCTGCTCTAAAGCTTCCGATCTGTCAATTCCCTCTCCCGCTTCTACTAATTCTAAGAACTGAAATATTTCTGAGCTCCATCTTTCATCAGTTAATCTGTTATTGGTCTCGACACCTTCCAGCAGAACCAGTTGGCTTTGAGGAACTATTCTGTGTGTCTCCTTGGCGGTTGATTGAGGAACATTTTGATCTTTTACGTCATGAAGTATCAAAACGGGCAGTTCCAGCTTTTTGGCTGTTTCACGAAAATCCCGTTGATCCAGATTCCTCATTGCATCCACATAATCCAACGAAAATCGTTGCCCGGAGTACCGGCCAAAATGAGGAAAAGCATATTTATAAAGTGATAAAAACGGTCGCGATAAACTGTAAAGAGACCGATTGATATGGTGATTGCCCAAAAACCTTAACTCCTGGGCACCGAGTGAGCTTATGAGCGTCAGACTTTTGTAACTATGCGAATCAGCAGCCGACTCTATTGCCAGCAATCCGCTGTAGCCATGGCCAATCACGTGAGTGTTTTGAAAACCTGTCTTTTCTTTAAACCGATTCAGCACCTCCTTTTTATGTGCTATTGTAAATCTGTCACGTAAAGTTCCTTCTTGAAAATCGGTGATTTCAGGGATAATTATGTGATATGATTGCTGCAATCTTTCAGCCAATGGTAAAACAGCATCTGTTTTGAAGTAGATATCCGGAAGGATAATCAGCCTGGGCTTTTCAGTTTCATCATCATACCCAAGTTCATGGTAAGTAACTTCGATCTGTTGATCTGAAACACTGAGCAGAGCACTTTTTTCATATTTTCCGGGATGATCCACCTGTGGAAAACTGATCTGTACATACCACGAGAGGCTTAACACAATCAGATAGAACCCCAAAATCCAAAGCAGGATATTTCTATTTCTTTTCGCCAATTTTAACTTAACCTATGCTGATTTTTCTGCTACCACTTTATTTGAAGAATAGAGTGTGTTCTTTTGATGTAACGTTTCAACCTTCTGATATAGTTCTGCGGCAAGCTCTTTCCGGTCATCCCTCTGCAACGTTTCATCTCCGAAATGAATTTTGGCTACCGTAGACCGATTGGCGGCAAAATTGAAAAAGTGACTTCCGAACGGCTCATCATTCCACCAGCAAACAGTCTGTTCGGCGTCTTTGTCTTTCGGACCGGTCTCATAAGTAATGTATGCATAGTGAACCGGCATTTTACTTTTTGCTGGGTGCTCCAGAATTGAAGGTTTAAAAGGGAGCAGCGATTCTCCGCTAGATGTTGTTCCCTCCGGAAACAGCACCACACCTTTATATTCAGTTATCTGATCAGCTACTGAACGATTTACGCGTGCAACATCCGACTTGCGCCTTCTGTCGATAAATATGATTCCAAGCGTTTTTGCCATAAACCCGATTATTGGCCAGTTCTTAACTTCAGCTTTTGAAACAAACGTGGTTTTTAACGTGTTAAAATAGATCATAATATCCACGTAGCTGAGGTGATTGCTGACAAGAAAGAATGGCGGTTCGGGAACCTCACCCACTATCTCAACCCGAATAGACAGGATTTTACAAACTGACTTTCCCCATAAATTAAGACAAATGTTTCGCCAGGCACCGGTCTCCATCCTGAATAGCTTTAAAATCAAATATCCTGTAGCAAACAGTCCGTATAGAAAAAGCGTTGCCAGAATAGTAAATAATGTTTTTAAAAAGGACCTGATAAATTTCATGCATCAAAAATAACTGATTATCCAATAAAGAACAGATTTAAGTAGCTTAAGCGATTCGTAATCAAAAACAATTTCTACATAAGCAGGATCTTATTTGTATTTTGTCACGTTATATTATCAAATAACAATTATCCTATTTCTGCATTAACGGTTCATGCTTTACAGTAAATCATTTTATAACAGTGAGGACAAAGACTGGGTTGTGTTTGTACATGGAGCAGGCGGTTCATCCTCTATCTGGTTTCAGCAATTGAAAGCCTACAGAGATGAGTTTAATGTTCTGCTTGTAGATCTCCGTGGCCATGGTAAGTCCAAGGAGATGAGCACGATGAAAAAGTACTACAAGGAAAAGTATACTTTTCGAACCGTAAGCCATGATGTACTTGAAGTTCTTAAAAGAGAAAATATTGAAAAGGCCCATTTTGTTGGAGTTTCTCTTGGTACAATCATTATTCGATCCATTGCAGAGATTAACCCGGATATTGTTAAATCTGCGATTATGTGCGGTGCCATCACCCGTCTGGATGTACGCAGCCGTATATTGGTCTGGCTTGGACACACATTTAAAAAAGTGGTGCCGTTTATCTGGCTCTACAAGCTTTTTGCATGGGTAATCATGCCAAAAAAAAACCACGAGGAATCCCGGTCACTATTTGTGAAGGACGCTAAGAACCTGGCGAAAAAAGAGTTTCTGAAATGGTTCCGGCTTACGTACGATGTTAATCCTCTTCTCAGATATTTTAAAGAAAAAGAGATGGAGGCCCCTACCCTTTATATCATGGGCGAAGAAGATCACATGTTTTTACCGCCTGTAAAAAAGATGGTTAAGGATTTTAACCACAGTGAACTGGTAGTGGTTGAAGGAAGCGGTCATGTGGTAAACGTGGATAAGCCGGACGACTTCAACCGAATCACCCTTGAATATCTGAACAGGCAGTCGAATAAAATTACTGCTGCAGAATCAGCCTGAGCAGAACAAAGTACACAAAAAAACCTGACAAGAACTTAATCCTGTCAGGTTTTTCAGTTTGAATTTCCCTTTTTCTACCTGTTCACATCCAGCCTGGTTTCACGAATAATCCTTGACAACCACGCCTCTGCCTGAATCGTACTCTGGATTTCCCGTGTGTAGGCGATGGCCTCATCCGGATCCTCAAAACCCTTGTAAGCAACAAAATAATAACCGGTTGCCGGGTTGAAGAGCATATGTGCATCGTACCCTCGATTGATAAACCGATCATAAAGACGATCCGCATTATCTTTAACCAGGAATGAACCACCGATTACATAGAAGTTGAGATTACTGTAATCACCATTCATATTGGTCATTTCCAGTTCCCGCCACTCACCTGAATATTCAGACAGATCACGCCCTTCAACTCTGCCTTCGCGAAGTTGACGCTCTTCCAGTTCAGCTTTCATTCTTCTTATTTCATCAGGATCGATTGTTTGTGGAGTTGTAGAAACTTCTACCTCATCTTCCTGAACATGAATATCGTTTGTAACCATCTCCTCATCCGAATTTACATAATCGGGTTCATCAATAATGCCGGAGCCCAAGATAGGTTGAGGTGATTGTGGACTAATGTATTCAAATCTATTCCTGTGACGTTCCTGAGCATCATCGATTAATTCCTGCTGAGATTGAAATCTTCTGGCAAAACGCTCTGAAATCGGTTCTTCCAGTTCTGCCTGAAGCAACACAATGAGCTCATTCTCCTGAATGTCTGATGAGTTGTAACCGAACAGATATTTAAGTCCGAAAAACCAACCGGGTAAATCTTTTAAAATTGGAATACCGCGGCGTACTTTTGCTTCTTCCGTTCTGTAAAGTCCGGCAATAACCGTACTCTCGCCGTCCAGCAGAAGTGCGTGCGTATTTGCAGTCTGTTTACTGATCACCGTACTCACAGGATCTGGTTGTGCAGAAGATCGCTCCGCCTGAATTTCGAGATAGATCAACGTGGTATCTGCATATTGGACAATTTGTGGAGTTACCTCCAGGATTGTACCTGTACTGAAAAACTGATCAGTAACGTTACCGGCAAAGTCTCTCTGTTTAATAGAGAAATCTTCACCCACCTGAATACGGCCCTGTTCGCCGTTCATTACCTTCACAGAAGGTGTTGCTAAAATCTGTCCCAGGTTGTCCGCTTCAAAAGCACTGAAAAGCGCCTGCACTTCAATTCCGCTACTACCTACTTCTCCAAAGTTCACAATAGAATTAAATACATTCTGAGATACAGTCTGTGCACCACGGGCATTAATGTTCACAAAACTGTTTTCAAAACCGGTAGTTGGAATTTGCCCGTCAGCACCTCCGCCACCACCGCCTTCCTGGTTAACAAATTGACCTAAATTCTCCGGAACACCGCTGGTTAAAGTAGACCAATCCACACCGATTTCGCGAAGTGCCCGCTTGCTACCCTCAAAAAATGTAGCGTTTATTCGAATTTCGCGCGTCTGGGTATTCACCTGAAGTTCCGTTCCCGGTCTTGCAGGAGCACCGGGTGCTGCAGCCTCTTCACCTCGCCGCTGAACTTGCTGTTGAGCATCTGCCTCTGCACGAGTCACAATTTCATAAACGTCGGGCTCTTCAAAGGCTACAAAGTTCTGTACGCGGAGGATGTAATCCATAGCTTCACGCCAGTGCATAGCCGGCAGTGTAACCCCAATCGGGCCTGTATAGCCGGTCCGATCGATGATAAAGCGATCTTCATACTCCTGAGCAAATGTATTTAAAACATCGATGGCTTCCGTAAACGTTGTACGCCGGTCCAGTGAGATCATTTCATCCGGATTGGTATACTCCCTGGGGAAACGATCCTGAGCCATTGTTGATTCGATCGCTGTAACGGCGATGAAAATAAAAATCAAAAAGGCTGCTATATTTCTACTGTTCATAATATTTATGATTGTTTTCATCGTTGTACCTCCAGTGTAACCACGTCTATAATTCCACCTCTGTTAAGCCTGAATATGGCAGATCCTTGTTGCATATTAATTTGTTCAAGTCGTCCTAAATATACTCTGTCGTTCACGCGAAGCGTAACCATTCTTCCTGTCTGATCCATAAGGTAGACAGATGAAGCCGTTAGCCCCACAATTCGGCTCTGATCCACATTTGGAAGATTATCTTCGTTAGGCGGAACATTTCGGATAAGCGGGAAAAATGGGTTGTGATTAGACTCATTATTCCTGAATGCGATATCCGGTGTTTGGTAATTGTTATCAAAAACTCCTACCCGATCGTAGTGACTCTGAAGGCGAAATGTGAAATTCACGTTTTGGTATCCCTCTGCCTCACCGGCCGGAGAAAGTGAGATACCATCAATTTTTTGAACCGGTTCGCTATACTCAATCGCATTGATAAAGCGCACTACGCTTCTGTATGGACCTGAACCGTTAATTTCTGAATTAATCACGCCATATTGATCTGAACTGGTCGAATCGCGGAAGGTAAAGTTAAAGTTCACCCCTGCTCCTTCATTGATTAAGGAAAGGAATCGAAAAATCTCATCCGCATTATTGTTCGAAAAGATTGTCTTATCAAACCCTTCAATTACTGAGGTTGCTTCCGTGAACTGTTCACGAAGCATCGGCACAAGCTCTGCAGTTTGAAGATCCTGCTGATAGTCTCTTTCAAGACGCTCTTGACGCTCCTCAAGCTGTTCAATTTCTGCTTTCTGAATGAAATGCATGTAAGCATACCCGGCTCCATTTATAATCAAGAGAGCCAAAAGTAAAATCAGTGTATTTCGAAGACCGTACGACATAGACTTTTTCTCAATTAGTTAATTAAATCATTAAGACTTCGAACATTATCAGGAGTAAACCTGCTTTCATCATCAATCACGGATCGAATCATCATATTGAAATAGAACACTTCCCGTTCCCTAACTTCTTCTCTTCTAACCGATAATAAGGTCACAGATTCAAACTGATTGGCCAGTCGCGGAATTCTCTCCCGGTTCAGTGAATAACCATCCACCATCAGCACGTCATTGTTTTGCCTGAATGAATTGATCCACAATCCGCCAACATCTTCTGCTGCCCGGTTAAAATGATCTACCGTAACAGACCACTTAATATTTTCAGCACTTAAATCTCCCAGAAGCTGCAGTTGATTCTGCATCTGCCCCAGCTGCATGGTCAGCTCTTCAGATTCACGAACCAAAGGCTGTAAAGACTGAATATCGCTTTGTAAGCGATTATTTTGCTGCTGAAGCTGATCAATTTCTGATACATTTTCCTGATAAAAGTGATTTAAAACTACCGGACTGGCTCCGATTAATATCAAAAGGATAAAACCGTGCCACTGCAGTTTAAAGATTTTCTGCCGATCAGATACATATTCAGGCAAGAACGAAACTTCCGGAAATGCACCTTTCCCAACGTTGGCAGCAGCTGTGGCAATTCCAATAGCTGTTGTGTAGCCGGGTACAATATCTTTGATACTCTCTTCGTAACTGATCAGCTCTTCGTTGAACTTAAAGTCTTCAACTTTTAAATCGGGAAAATTCTTTCTGAAGAAATCCGTGGCATCTTCGCCAACGGTGTTATTGAAAATAACAAATCGATCCAAACCGGGAATCTCACCGGTATCGAGCTGAAAGAGTACTTTAGAAAAGATTGTATTTAAGAAGTTCTTGTCATTCGTTCCTTCGTTAATAACCGGTGATACCTGCAGAATTTCATGTCCGCGCACAAATACCATTCGGCACTTATCAGGGCAAAACTGAATCAATCCGGTGATTTTCTGATCATCTTTTTCATAATGATTTCTGAATAGTCCGACCATTGCCATTTCGTCGGGAATCACTTCGTTGATGTAGTAATCTACACCAAACCTTTCCCCGGCCCTCGATACCAGCTGAAGTGTTGGAGACTCTTCGTCAATTGAGGCAATAACAAGATTTCCATTCTCTTTCAGGAAATACTGATACAGATCTTTATTCGGTTCTGAACCGTAAATAGCCTGAAGCTTTTCAACTACTGCCTGCTGAACCTCTTTTTTCTTCTGCTCTTTAAAGTTTTCATTCTTAACGATCTGAAATATCGTATTACCGGACTCAATGTTGAGAGCAAGTGTTACTTTGCTCTTCTTAAAGTCATCCAGATATTGAACTAAAAGTTCTTCATTGGTTTTCACCATCGAAGATTCTTCAACCAGGTCGGTATCTTCAAAATCCTCTACCGGAGATTCGTCAAGATCGTCCAGATCAATCTCTGCGAGTTCATCCAGTCCGGAATCATCATCTTCATCAAGGTCTAACCCAAATATATCGTCTGAATCCTCCTCAGAGAAGACATCTTCATCGGGCATATCCTGTTCGAGTGCAGATTCCTTGCGTCCGGATTTAATTGGATCAATTAATTTCAATTTATCCAGTCTCAGGAGTTGAAAACCTTTTTTATGAGGTTTTACCCGGGCAATCTTCAGATGATCGCCTTCAAGACTAATGCCAATATATTCACGAGATTTAAACATCCGGTATACGTTATGTTAGTCTAATCCAACTCGTTGAAAAGTTGTTGAATTCGTTTCTTATTATTCGCGTTGTTAAACGCTTCTTCTTTTGAAATTCTACCTTCGTCATAGAGACGTTTCAGATCCTGTTCCATCGTATTCATTCCCAGCTCACTGCCCTCATTCAGCATCTGATAGATCTCATTCACATTATCATTACGAATAGCCGCTCGAATGGATGGAGTTACTAAAAGTACTTCTTTAGCCAAGACCCGTTTACCGTCAAGGCTGGAAACCAGCTTTTGACTGATTACACAAGTCAATACATCCGCCAGACGGTTTCGAACCCGGTCCTGTTCCTCGCTCGGCACCTCACCCAGAATACGCTCTATACTCTCCATTGCCGAAGAGGTGTGAAGTGTACCAAAAGTTTTGTGCCCCGAGTCGGTAATTTCCAGCGTAGTGGTAATTGTTTCAGGGTCACGAAGCTCACCAATGACAATAATATCGGGATCCTGACGAAGAGACTGTACCGCACCTGCTTTAAATGAGGAAACGTCTCTGCCAACCTCCCTGTGCCGTATTACACTTCTGATCGGGTTGTGAATTAATTCAACCGGTGAAGCAATAATCACGATATGTGCATCAACGGTTCGGTTATTTGCGTCAATAATGGTATCGAGCGTACTCGACTTACCGGAACCGGTAATTCCGGTTACCAGCGTTAAACCATACTTATAATATTTAAGGCTGAGCGCCTTTGCGATTTCAGGATGAACACCAAGTGTTTTAAACGGCCGAATCTCTGTGTCAATCTTACGCATATTGAGGGCCAGAGCCTCGAGATCCATATACATGTTGGCACGATAACGCCGGTTTCTGTTACCATCAGTCGGGATAGTGTAAGAGAAATCCAGACTTTTTTTATCCATCAGCTGATCGCGCTGAGTCTGGGTGAGAGCATTATGGAGCAGTACATCGGTTTCACCTATTGGAAGATCCACTTCCATTTTAAGCGGTGATTTTTGCCCAAAAACCCTGTACCAAATTTTACCGTTACAACCGTGTCCACCAATATCGATGTCTGACGCTTCTATCTTCTCCATATAAACCAGAAAAGCATTCAGGGATTGTCGGAGTATTTTTCTCTGATCCTCCGGTAGATCATTAACCATCTCCCCAATTGCGGCGTGATACTCGAGCCCTTTTTTAGACTCCGGTATCTGAGAGGCAATCTTTCCGCAAATTTCCCGAATTGGTTTAAATGATATCGATGTACTCATGCAGGGTTTTTAGTTAGGTATTTACCGAATATAATTAATGTAGATGATTTTTAAACTTTTAATATTCAGCTGTTTTGAGCTGATTGGATATCCAACATAGAATACTGTCACGCCTAAAACATCTTTATAGAAACGAGTTCGTACTCTTACAGGTGTTTAACCTGTTAAACTATAGGTAAAGAGTACACTAAACAGCGATTGTTACAAAATAACTGAACCTAAACCGTACAAAAGCTACTTCCAGCTTTCATTCCCCAAAAGCCTTTTTTTCAGATTCAACAGCTGAACATTCATATTTTCAATTTTTTTCTGCTGAATCTCTATAATATTCTTCGTAAAAATGTTAAAAAGTTTTTCCGGTCTGCGCCTAAAATAGTTCAACACATCATATCTCTGAAATGCCAGCAATATGGCATTCTCCTCGCAAACCACTTTCGCCATTCGGTTCTGCTTACTAAATAGAAATGTTTCCCCGATAAAGCTACCTTCATCCAAAACGGCGAGCTGTATCTCATCTTTCCAGACACCAACTTTCCCCTCACCGACCAAATAGGCGGTTTGCACACGGTCATGCTCATTGACGATCGTTTCACCCCGTAGGAAACGCTCTTCGTTGCCCAACTCTAAAAATGACAGAACATCTTCGTAATGAAAATTTTTCAACAGGTGTGGCGGATCCTTCAACAGATTCCGCATGTAGAGTGGCATCATATTTAATTTATTACTGTCCGATCTGGTCATATTATTCACCTACGCTTCATTTAATCATCCAGGGTAATTGCGATAATCTCTTCTACAGTTGTTATCCCTTCTTTAATTCGCTCACGGCCCGATGCACGCAATGTAAGCATTCCATTCTTGACCGCCTGATTTTTTATCTGTTCTTCGTCAATGTCACCGCCCGATTCCAATATGATACGTTTGATATCTTTACTGAAAAAGAGGGCTTCATGAATCGCAGCACGCCCTTTGAACCCAATACCGTTACATTTATCACAACCTACGGCCTTATAAAAGGTCTCGTTTTGAATCTCTTCTTCCGTAAAACCCAAACCGCGCAATGTTTCAGGATGTGGTTCATACTGCTCCTTACAGCTCTTGCAAAGTCTTCTGATCAGTCGCTGTGCCATTACCAGATTTACTGCGTTCGCGATCAGGAAAGGCTCAACGCCCATTTTAAAAAGTCGGGATACGGCACTTGGCGCATCATTCGTGTGAAGCGTAGAGAATGTAAGGTGACCGGTATTCGCCATCTTAATCGCAATTTCTGCAGTTTTGAGGTCACGCATCTCACCTACAAGTACAATATCGGGGTCATGACGAAGAATACCCCGAATCGCCATATCAAATGTCATATTGTTACTGATCTTCAGCTGGCGGGCTCCCTTAATCAGGTACTCTACCGGTTCTTCTACCGTCAAAACATTTTTGGTTGGATCAATTACATAGTAAAGAGCGGCAACAAGCGTCGTCGACTTACCGCTACCGGTTGGGCCGGTGATAATTGTAATACCTGACGGCTTCTCGATCGACTTGACAAAATCCTCTTTGGCCTTTTTCTGCAGACCAAGCACATTCAGATCGGTAATTACTTTTCTGTCATCCAAAACCCTGATTACCACAGACTCAAACTTCCGATCGAATTGTGCTCCTACCATCGGCATGATGGAAACACGATACCGGATATTATGATTGTCCACGCTGCGCTGAATAAAACCGTCCTGGGAACTGTCTCGCTCAAAACGATCCACATTTCGGGTCTTATCTTTAACAACGGCCGTAATCGCTTCCGGCTTAACATTCTTCTGTTGATACCAAAGTTGAAGTTTACCATCCGTCCGAAATCGGATATCGGTCGTAGTAGGGCCACTCGGTATAATGTGCATATCACTCACGCCCTGCCGTACGCCCTCAACCAACATTCCCTCAATTAGGGAATTAAGCATACTTTGGTTGATTTCCGCCTCGATCTCCTCTTCATCAACCTCTTCGTTGTCCTTACCCATTTCGGGCTCTTCGTAATCGATCTCTTCAAGCAGGTCCAGAAACTCATTTTTCTGCTCATACACATTCGAAAGAATGTATTCGATCATTTCGTACCGGCAGTACTGAATATCAAACTCTTTAAAGTTGAGTCTGGAAAGCGTACCTGAAAGCTTGGGATCAGACGGATCAGCAGCAGCAATCGTCAGGGATGTGGTAGTTTTATGGATCGGCACAGCCTTTTGATGAGCCAGTTCATCCACAGTTTCCTGAGGGAGGTCATCCATATAACTTTTAATATCCTGTATCTTATCAGGCGGAAGATCCGTACGCCCGGCAAATACCTCATCAAAAGCGTAGATATCTGCTATTTGGCGCATCACTTCATGACGATCCAGATTGAGGTTCTGATAGAGAATCTGACCGATACGCCGATTCGAGTGTTCAGGCTCCTCAGATAGGATTTTCAGAGCCATTGAGAGCTGCTCGTCTGTGATTACCCCCCTGCTGCAGAGTAGGTCTCCAATATGTGTTCTGGTATTTACTTTACCCATGTTAGAGAGATTAGTGATATCAAGGCTTTAAGACAAGCACTATTTAACAGTTGTGCAAATGGATATCAGATGATTAATAATAAGCTACAAAGAATAGAATCGCTATTATTGGTCACTAATTCAATAACAGAATCCAATTTGTGCGATTAAAATATTCAAAGATTTGTTCGAGTAATTGAGTGATAGGTTATTGTCGATTCATTTGTAATTAGGTCGAAGCACTCGTGGCACGACTTGGGATCGTGCCACGAGTAGTAAATCTCAATTAATTATTGCCGATGCTAAAAGAATCCCCAAGCAGCAAATCCTCCGGCAGTCAAATGGCGTAGCCATGCCCATATCATAGCCACCAATTCATTGATGGGTAAATAAGCATCCAAAAAGAGTCAGTCCCTTCGGGACGGTCCATATTTAAACTTGGGGATGGCGCCTCTATTCTGTTTGAACCTCCAATCCTAGTCCTCTGTTCGGCGGAT
The DNA here is from genome assembly GCA_001564065.1 of Chitinophagaceae bacterium T5-Br10_B2g13. Lineage (GTDB taxonomy): Bacteria > Bacteroidota > Rhodothermia > Balneolales > Balneolaceae > Rhodohalobacter. The sequence goes on along the minus strand of LKNA01000006.1, from coordinate 632 downwards.
GATGTTTTGTTGCCACTTATTCACCAGGTTCCGCTTCGCTGCACCTGGGGCTAATGACATTCTGCCCCCGCCGGGGCAGCTTCATAATTCAACTATTTATTACCCTCGGCGCAAAGCATTGTATATGGAGAACCCAAAAACCCACTACTAATTCACAGGAAGGTACTACGAACCCATTAATGGGTTATATTTGCGAGGCCGGTCATTTATGGCCGGGTTCTAATGGCGTAGCCATGCCACATATCTTAGCCCACCAATTCATTGGTGGGTAAATAAGCATCCAAAAAGAGTCAGTCCCATCGGGACGGTCCATATCTAAACTTGGGGATGGCCGCCTCTATTCTATTTGAACCTCCAATCCTAGTCCTCTGTTCGGCGGGGATTTGGCGTGTTCACTATGATCCCCGGGTTCCGCTGCGCTACACCCGAGGCTACCCACATTCTGCCCCTACAGGGCAAATATTGTTAACAAATTGAATTTCATACTCTCCCCCTCTATTTGAACGGTACTTAACCAAGTAGTGTGTCTGGGTGTCTTCTTATGCAGGTTAACAACTTAGGAATATTTAGGAATACTTCACATGTGAAGTATTCCTAAATAGACTCCCTTCGTAATTCAGTTTGGGTACCTT
>LKNA01000038.1 GCA_001564065.1 Chitinophagaceae bacterium T5-Br10_B2g13 | reverse complement strand
TCAGGTATCAGGTATCAGGTACAAAGACAAATAGTAAGTAAAGAGTTAAATGCCATGGTTGAAAGCATACTTTTTACTTGATATCAATACCTAATACTTATTATTTATTTTCGTTTTTTAACGGCTCGTGGAACGCTGTAGAACTGTGGATGACGATAGGGCTTGTCGTTTGCAGGATCAAAAAACGGCCCACGGTCTTCCGGGGAAGAGGCCACAATCTGGTCACTTGGTACAACCCAAAAAGCAATGCCTTCACTACGCCGCGCATAGGTATCCCGGGCGTTTTGGAGAGCCATTTCGGAATCAGGTGCGTGAACACTGCCTGCATGTTCAAAAGGTTTACCGTCTTTTGGTTGATAGAACACTTCCCATAAGGGCCATTCCGTATTTTCTGTAGAATTTTTTGTCATGTTATGAATAGTCTGTAGTTATGTATTCAGAAGAAAAAAGCCGATTACAATTTAGTGTCTATTTTCGGCTTACTTAATCAGAGAGCAGATCTCAGTAAATCAGGATGCTTTTTCATCCTGAAGCCGTTTCTTCCGGGCGTACTCTTTGGCAGCTTCCCGTACCCATTCACCCTCTTCATACGCTTTTCGGCGGGCTTTTATACGTTCCCGGTTCATTGGTCCGTCACCTTTTACAACGCTCCAGAATTCGTCCCAGGGGATGTCGCCAAATTCCCAGTGTCCGGTCTCTTCGTTGTAAGTCAGATCCGGATCTGGCAGTTCAATACCGATCGCTTCGGCCTCCATTACCATGCGGTCTACAAAGTGCTGCCGGAGTTCATCGTTGGTTTTGGTCTTCACGCCCCATTTAATGAGTTCGGCACTATTCGGAGAATCGGTATCGTGAGGGCCAAACATCATCAATGTTGCCCACCACCAGCGGTTTACCGCATCCTGGGCCATTTTCTGCTGCTCCGGAGTGCCATCAGCCATTTTGGCCAGCATTTCGTATCCCTGCTTTTTATGGAAACTCTCTTCCTTGCAAATTCTCACATTAGCGCGGGAGTAAGGACCGTATGATGATTTTGCCAGCATCGTTTGATTGACAATCGCGGCTCCGTCAACAAGCCAACCAATTACACAAATATCTGCATAGGTGAGGGTGGGGTAGTTGAAAATGCTTGAGTACTTGGCATTGCCGTAGAGATAATCCTCGATCAAATCCTGACGCGTTACACCCAGAGTTTCAGTACCGCTGTAGAGATAGAGTCCGTGGCCGGCTTCGTCCTGAACTTTGGCAAGCAATACCATTTTTCTTTTCAGAGAGGGCGCACGTGTAATCCAATTCCCTTCCGGCAACATACCGACAATTTCGGAATGCGCATGCTGGCTCATAATACGAATCAGCTGTTTCCGGTAACGTTCAGGCATCCAATCTTTAGGTTCGATCTTTTCGCCGTTGTCAATTCTCTGCTGAAATTGTTCAAGTTGTTCGGGAGTATCCATAAAAGCGCTTTTTTAATAATAAAACGTACTGTTTCGTTGAATTATGATAACGTTAATATAGCAAAATCAGTTCAAAGTGCAGGAGTGGTTTCATAAAAAAATCATCACCGGAGAATACAAGTTTTTTCAATTCTTTCGTTTATCTCTTGACATATTTGCTTTGATTAGATAGTGTAAGCAGATAGTCAATAAATCATCGCAGGAGGTTATCTATGAAGGAACGTAACAATCTTTCTATTGACCTGTTCACCAGTGTCCGGGATGATGTGGAGAAACGCCAGTACATCATTTTGGGCGAACTTCAGAAAATCTCGGAAGAATTTCAGTTCTACAAAATCTATCCCCACCTGAGTCAACTGATTGAACTTCGTAAGATTTTGAAGGATGTACTCACGCGACTTGCAGATCTGCGTTCAAAATTCCCAAAGCGTATCAGCAAAATTGACTGGATAAATCGCACCATTGAGCATGAAGTGATTTTTACCAGTGGCACCGATATTACAGCAGTGGAAGATCTGATTGAGTGGGCACTCCCTCACATTGAGCATGTAATAGAAGAGGGGATTGCCATTCATGAATTTGTGGAGAGTGAGCTTACTGTGGAGCAGGTTGGGATTTTGCCTAATTATCGTGATGAGGGCTACCTGTTTGTACCCGATAATCAGAAAAAGTCACTCAATCTTTTTCGGTTTGAGGTTTCCATTTTTCAAAGCGCAGATGATCAATACAGAACACTGAAAACGCGGTATTTGAAACATTTGGAACAGGGTCGGGTCAGACTATCGCCGGGGTCAATTAAGCTGGAATTGATACGAGAAGAGGGCGAACTGCCCAATCCCGCCACATATGCGTTTGAAACAGATCTCGAATTTCCGTTCAATCATACCATTTTTCCGGTTGCCAAACGTCGGCTGATGCACATCCTGAGTGATGAAGAGAGACAGTAATCTACCTTCCGGTTTTTATTATTGCCAGCGTGCATCTTGAAATGCACACCAATTTACCCGACTCAGTTTCGATACGTGTTTCCCAAACCTGTGTTTGAGCTCCGCGATGAATCGGTTTTGCAATCCCGATCACTTTTTGTCCCAATCGGACCGCTTTGATATGGTTTGCGTTGATTTCGAGACCGACAGCAGTTTTTGACTTATCGGTTAAATTAAGCCAAGCGCCAACAGAGGCAAGCGTTTCAGCCAGTGCCACGGATGCACCTCCATGTAAAATACCGAATGGCTGCACGGTATTTTCGTTTACTGGCATCTCTGCGATCATTTCACTCCGGCTCAGCTTTTTAAACCGGATACCTAAAGCGTGGCCCATATTTTTCTGATCCCGGTTCAGCATTTGATCGGCTCTGTCCCGGATAGCATCTTCAATCTCAATGTCTGGTCTGTTCATTATGCGAATCAGGTGGTCTGAAGTTTGTTAGTTGCGATGATATTTCTTGATAAATACGGTTTTTATACAAAAGCTTCTAAATAATTTATGGATCAGATTTTTAAAAGTCGTTTGAAAGTGTAAATTAATAGGGTAACAGTGTTAACCTCCTTTTTTAGCCATTAAAACAAGGTTTTAAAATGAAATATTCCCCAACTACATTACCTTCGCTCCTGTATAAAGGACTTGAAAAATATTCTGACGAACGTTTTTCGGCAACAAAGCGCAACGGCTCCTGGATCGAAACATCTAAAGAAGATTTTGTTCAGAAAGTTCGAAATTTTGCAATGGGACTTTATGAGTTGGGTGTAAGGCCGGGTGACAAAGTATCGATACACTCTGAAAATAGCACAGAATGGTTGATTTGTGATTTGGCCATACTATCCATTGGAGCGGCGAATGTGCCTATCTATCCCACACAGCCCGGCGAACAGATTAAGTATATACTTGAAAATTCTGAGGCTAAAGTACACATTGTATCGAACGATGAGATGTTTGCAGAGACCAAATCACTCATTAAGTCTGTTGAGACTGTTAAAGCTGTTATCACACTAAAGCCATCAAAACATAAAAAGCTGAAACTTTTTGATGCGATTTTAAAATCGGGTGAAGAGTTTGCTAAGGAAAATTCAGATCTGTTCGATGAGTTAAAAAACAACATTGATCCCGACGATGTAGCCACAATAATTTACACATCAGGTACTACCGGCGTACCCAAAGGTGTAATGTTGACGCACAACAATGTGGCTTCAAATGTTCAGTACTCATTAGATCGTTTACCTTTCGAAGAGGAGCGCTTTCAGGGGGAGAGGGTACTTTCATATCTGCCGTTGTCTCATGTATTTGAGAGAATGATTGACTACATGTACGTTTCGATGGGCTGTGAAATTTTCTTCATCGAGAATATTGATGAAATAAAAGACGACTTCTTATATGTGAAGCCGTTCTTTTTTGCAACGGTTCCAAGATTGCTCGAAAAGGTTCAAACCGGTGTAAAGGTGAGGGGACAGGAGTTCTCAGGTTTGAAGAAGAACCTCTATTACTGGGCGATATATCGAACTGAGGAATATGATCCTGAGAATCCACCATCCGGGTTGGAAGCCGTTAAACATAAGATCGCGGACAAGTTGATTTACAGCAAAATCAGAGAACTTTTTGGTGGAAAATTAGCCGGTGTTGTAAGTGGTGGTGCTGCACTCTCTCCTGATGTATTTCGATTTATGAATGCGATTGGAATTATCTGTGTGCAGGGTTACGGATTAACGGAAACCTCACCGGTTATCAGTGTTCAAACACCCGGTAGAATGCGAATAGGTACATCAGGCAAGCCGCTGGAAGATGTAGAAGTGAAAATTGCTGATGATAAAGAGATTTTGGTTCGCGGGCCTAACGTGATGAAAGGCTATTACAAAATGCCGGATCAGACAAAAGAAGTACTGGACGATGATGGGTGGTTCAAAACCGGCGATGTTGGAAAAATTGATGATGACGGTTTTCTCTACATCACAGACCGGAAAAAATCGATGTTTAAGTTATCTACAGGAAAATACGTTGCACCGCAAAATGTGGAGAATCAGATTTCCGGTTCAGGTTTTATCGAACAGATTGTAGTGATCGGTTACCAGCGTAAATTCTGTTCCGCACTGATTGTGCCGGCTTATGATAACGTCCTGAAACGCCTAAAGCGTGACGGATATGAGCCTGATAAGCCATATTCAAAAGATGAAAAGATACTCGAACTGATCCAGCAGGAGGTAGATAAAGCCAATAAATCACTCTCACCATGGGAGCAGGTAAAGAAGTTTGTACTTCTCGAAGAGCCTTTAAGCATTGAAAGCGGTGAGCTTACACCAACAATGAAAGTGAAGAGGCCGGTGATCAAAGAGAAATATGAAAAAGAGATTGAAGGAATGTACCAGGAAGAGTAGTCGTGAGTCTTGAGACCTGAGTCTTGAGTAGAAAGTATTGAGTATCGAGAAGGGTGAGAACACTCCCCTCCTTTCCAAGGAGGGGCCGGGGGTGGTTGGGAAAAGGTTGAAATAAATGACATGAGTGTTTTGAGTAATAATCAAATAAATCGGAAAAGATTTTCAGATAATTATTAAAAATCGTTGAACCACCCCTATATCCCCTCCTTGGGAAGGAGGGGACTTTAGTCCATCGCATCAAGTGAAATTTAGAACTAAAAAAACAGAAAGAAATGCCAGCCAAAAAATTCAACATCCAAAACGTTGTAATTCTCGGTTCCGGTGTGATGGGGAGTCAGATCGCCGCGCACTGTGTAAATGCCGGATTGAAGGTGAAACTTCTTGATCTGAAATCGGATGATCCGAAAAGGCCGAACAAGACAGCGGAAGATAGTATTCAAAAACTTACTAAAATGAACCCCGCGCCGCTTGGAGATCCCGAATGGGTGGAGCGGATCACACCGGGAAATTTTGAGGATAACCTCGAATGGGCCTCCGATGCCGACTGGATCTGCGAGGTGATTGTGGAGCGGATGGACATCAAAAAGGATATGATGGCGAAGCTGGGAAAGGTGCGAAAGCCGGGGACGATTGTCAGCTCAAACACATCCGGTTTGCCAATCTCAGAGATCAGCGAGGAGGTCTCGGATGAGTTTAAGGCTCATTTCCTCGGCACACACTTCTTCAACCCACCACGCTACATGAAGCTTCTGGAGATCATCCCGACCGAAAGCACGGATGATGCGGTGACGGAATACATGACCGGGTTCTGTGAAAAAATTCTCGGCAAGGGGACAGTTCTCTGTAAGGATACACCCAACTTTATTGCGAATAGAATTGGTGTATTTTCGATGGCATCGATGATGTCGTGGTTTTTTGATGGGAAATTTCGTGCTGAGGAGATCGACTTTCTGACCGGTACTTTAACAGGCTACTCCAAAGCTGCCACATTTCGAACCGCCGACATGGCCGGACTGGATGTGCTGAATCACGTGGCCGAAAATCTCTATCCGGCCGTGCCGGATGATGAGCGTCGTGAAGCATTTAAACTGCCTGAAGAGTTTAAGAAGATGGTGGAAAAAGGCGCTCACGGTAACAAGAAAGGGCATGGGTTTTATAAAAAAGTAAAAGGGGAAAAAGGAAACGAATACCACGTGGTAGATCCTGACTCATTGGAATATGAGCCGCAACAGGATGTTTCATTTGAATCGGCCGAGAAAGCCAAAAAAGAATTTAAAACATCCGGTGAGCGGTTGAAGTTTTTGGTGAACCGTGATGATAAAGCCGGAAAATTTCTGTGGGAAATACACTGTGATCTGCTGCTCTATTCAGCCAATCGGATTCCTGAGATTACAGAATCTGTTGAGTCCATTGATCGCGCTATGAAGTGGGGATTCAATTGGGAACTCGGACCATTTCAGCGATGGGATGCGATAGGAGTTGAAGAATCTGTTAAACGAATGGAGAAGGAGGGACGAGAAGTTCCTGAGCCTGTGAAGAAAATGCTGGAGAGCGGCCGGAAATCATTTTATAAAGATGACGGAACCGTTTATAACCTGGCGTCCGGTAAAATCGAAGAACTAACGCCGCCTGCAGAGGGCGCAGTGACTGTTGCTTCTCTTAAGCGGGATAAAAAGGAAGTTTGGAGCAACCAAAGTGCCGGATTGTATGACATGGGTGATGGTGTTGCACTCTTTGAATTTCGCACCAAACAGCAGACACTTGGATTTGAACTGGTGACGTCAGTAGATAAAGTCGCAGAAATTGTGATGGATCAGTTTGATGCATTGGTGATTGGTCACGACCACGAGAATTTTAGTTATGGAGCTAATCTTGGCGAAGCCGGACAAGCGCTGCAAAGTGGAGATTTTGGAAAAGTGAAGGAGGCTGTGGAGAATTTCCAGCGGGTGGCTGTTGGATTGCGATATCAACCGTTTCCTGTGATTGGAGCTGTGTCAGGACGTTGTTTTGGAGGCGGCGTGGAGTTTATGATGCACTGTGATAAAGTGGTGGCCCACCACGAGCTCTATTGCGGACTGGTGGAGCTGGGCGTGGGGCTGATCCCTGCCGGCGGAGGTACGAAGGAGCTTTTACTTCGAGCTATGAACAAGGTGAATGAAGATGAGGAAGCTGATCCGCTTCCATATCTGAAAGATGCCTTCAAAACGATTGGGATGGCGAAAGTCTCCGACGGTGCTCCAAAGGCAAGAAAACTGGGCTACCTGCGCGACATTGATATGATTGTGATGCACCGCGACTTACTGCTGGCCACAGCCAAAAAGCAGGCTCGCGCCATGGCGGATGCCGGATATCGTCCACCGGCAGAGCCGAAAATCAAACTGCTTGGCCAGACCGGAAAAAGTGTATTAGATGTAACTCTTTATATCATGACTGAAGCAAAGTGGGCCTCACCCTACGATAAAGTACTGGCCGGCAAAGTGGCCGAGATCATGACAGGCGGCGACCTCAGCGAAGCCCAGGAAGTACCCGAATCGTATTTACTGAAACTGGAACGTGAAGCGATATTAGAATGCTTCCAGGATGATCGGACACATAAGAGGATGGAGCATATGTTGAAGACGGGGAAACCTTTGAGGAATTAGTCTTTTTATAGTCTTGAGTCCTGAGTAGCAAGTATCGAGTAGTGAGATGTGAGAATGGCAAAAACACTCCCCTCCTTCGCAAGGAGGGGCCGGGGTGGTTGGAATTCTTCGCCCTGGAGACGAATTATGATGTCTTGAATTGTAACGTGCTTAAACCACCCCTAAATCCCCTCCTTGGAAAGGAGGGGACTTTTGAATCCCAAACATTTTAAAATATTAAAACCATGAATACCGAAAATGAAATCGTCATAGTCGCAGCAAAACGAACCGCATGCGGAAAGGCAAACAAAGGATCACTCCGCTTTACCCGCCCCGATTCATTGATGGGGGAGATCATTAAAGATCTTCTGAAGGAGGCGTCCGCCGTAAAACCGGAGATGGTTGAGGATGTAATTGTAGGTTGTGCGTTTCCCGAGGGATCGCAGGGGATGAATGTGGCGCGACAGGCGGTGTTCCTGGGCGGGCTGCCCGATTCAGTTCCCGGCATGACCATCAATCGATTCTGCTCTTCAGGCCTGCAGACCATTGCCATGGCAGCAGAGCGGATTATGAGCGGAGGTGCGGAAATTATGATCGCAGGCGGGGTGGAGAGTATGAGCCAGGTGCCGATGGGCGGTGTGTCGTTTCAGCCTAATCCGGAGCTGACGAAGGAGCGTCCTGAGGTTTACATCAACATGGGGCTGACAGCGGAGAATGTGGCGGACAAATACGGTGTGAGCCGTGAAGATCAGGATCAATTTGCACTTGAGAGCCATCAGAAAGCGATCAAGGCGTGGGAAGAGAGATATTTTGAGGAGCAGATTACGCCTATCGATGTAATCCACAAATATGTTACTGCAGACGGTGATGTTGCTGAGGAAAAATTCACCTTTAAAAAGGATGAAGGTCCGCGAAAAGATACCAATCTGGAAGCGCTCGGCGGGCTGCGGGCCGTGTTCAAAACAGGAGGATCGGTCACGGCCGGAAACTCCTCACAAATGAACGACGCGGCCGCCGGTGTGCTGATGATGAGCCGAAAAAAAGCTGAGGAACTTGGGCTGAAACCGATTGCAAAATATCACGGATTTGCCGTGGGTGGCGTGGCACCGGAAATCATGGGCATCGGTCCTGTAGAGGCGATTCCGAAAGTGCTGAAACAAACAGGGCTGAATCTGAAAGATATTGACCTTATTGAATTAAATGAAGCCTTTGCTGCTCAATCACTGGCGGTGATTCGAGAAACCGGCCTCGATCCCGAAAAAGTAAACATCAACGGCGGGGCGATCGCGATGGGGCACCCGCTGGGTTGCACCGGTGCCAAACTCACCACACAGATACTCCACGACCTCCACCGCCTTGACAAGCAGTTCGGGATGATAACGATGTGCATCGGCGGGGGTATGGGCGCTGCGGGGATTTTTGAGAGGGTTTAGTTGTGAGTCTTGAGAAGGGTATGAAACCTCCCCTCCTTGAGAAGGAGGGGCCGGGGGAGGTTGGACAACGATATTAAAATTTGATTGGATATTTAAATTAGATAGCTAACAAATTGAATGAATATAAAGAACGCAACTTAGTACCGTGAACCACCCCTAAATCCCCTCCTTGAGAAGGAGGGGACTTTTGCACCAGCCCAAAAATTTATTTCAAACCATTTAAACCAAATTTCATGTTCAAAGAAGACACTTTAAAAGACGAAGTAATCCTCATCACCGGCGGTGGAAGTGGATTGGGACTATCAATGGCTACAAAGTTTGCAGAGCTGGGGGCGGATATTGCCATTTGCGGAAGGACTGAAAAGAAGCTGAAAAAAGCCGCAGAAACACTGAAAGAACACGGAACAGACGTGCGATACTATCCTTGTGATGTGCGTGATTATGACGTGGTGGGAGAGATGTTCGATTCCATCATAAAAGATTTTGGAAAACTTACCGGGCTGGTGAATAATGCCGCGGGTAATTTTTTGAGTGCTTCAGAAGATCTGTCACCCGGCGGGTTTAAAGCCATCGTGGATATCGTACTTCACGGAAGTTTCAACTGCACACACCATTTTGGCAACTACCTGATCGACAATAAGAAGAAGGGTAATATTTTGAACATTGTCACTACCTACGCCGAGGATGCGGGATCGGCATTCGTACTGCCATCAGCCTGTGGAAAAGCGGGAGTGTTGGCCATGACTCGCTCTCTTGCCTATGAGTGGGGAACTTATGGAATTCGTGTGAATGCTATTGCACCGGGGCCATTTCCAACTGAGGGTGCGTGGACTCGACTCTTTCCCAACAAGAAATTTGAGAAAAAATATCTCGAAAAAATTCCGGCCGGACGCTATGGAGAGCATGAAGAGTTAGCTAATCTTGCTGCATTTATAATGAGCAATATGGCTGAATATATGACCGGCGAAACGGTGACGATTGATGGCGGAGAAAAACTTTCGGGAGGACAGTTTAACTTTATTGATTCGGTGATGTCGAGAGGGAAGCTGAAAATGGCGTTTAAAATGCTGAAGAAAATGAAGTAGTTCCGGACAACATCAGACTACATTTTTCGAATTTGTTCATTAACTCTATCAACGATTTTTGCTGTTTGGAGCGCATCGTAAGCGTTGAATAGTGTGTCTCGTTTAAGCTGGATAGATTTAATGAACTGCAAAACTGAAATTTCTGCGGTCGATTTCGGGTCAAATTTCTTTGTATCCACTTTAAGATTCCCAAAATCATTGACTTTGTATAGATGGACCAGTTGATGAATGGCATCGCAATCTATGGCGATATTTTCATCTGAGATCGTTCTTTGGTGGTGATTTGATCTGCTCAGAGAAGAAAATTGAATGGACGCAACAGAAGAGTCTTCATATCGAAGTGTTAAATTGAGTCCCAGTCTTACTTGATTGATCATTAAGGGTTTTGCCTCTATTCGGTGTACATTTCCTCCCAGCTCTTTTATGATCCAGGCAACTTCATCAATCCAGTGGTGGTCTATCTCAGTTTGATCTACAGCTCCGGATATAAATTCCACCTCCCTTTTTACTTGGATAAGGTTCGGCTTTTTGATCTTCTGTTTCATCCACAGCGATGCAGGAGACAGTGAAGGCCAGTGGCTGAATTGAACTCTGACATCAGCTTCCTGTGCAGAGTGATGGATTTTTTCCAGCTCTTTTTTATCCATAGAGAGATGGGAAACCAGGTAGGTGTGAATTCCAAGCTTGATGAGCTGTTCCATGGAGCTTAATTTTTGGTCGGTGTTATCCAGTAAAATTGCCGCATCAACACTGTTCCGTTCAGGAATGGATGATGTTATGACAACTTCTGTGATGACTGATAACTTTCTCAGGTGTTTTTCCCATGCAGAGGCACGGGCTGTTTCACCCAGAATGGCAATTTTCATAATTGACCGCTTTTCATTCAGGTTGTAAAAAGATGGTCAGCGGTAAGTTATAATCCAAAGGATTTTTTAATCCGGCATAATCAGAGCCAGTATAAAGTAAAACAGTACCATGGTTCCCACAGATGAGAAGACAAGAATTAGGAAGATAATTCGCACGATGGTTGAATCCCATCCCAGGTAGTCGGCAATACCACCGCATACACCTGCAATCATTTTATCGGTACGAGATTTTCTGAGCTTAGCCGGCATGATAGTAATCCTCTAAATGAATTTATTAGGGAGCTTTATGTTTTGGTACGTAATGATAGAGAAAGGGTTTCAAAAAATGCAGAAATAATTTTTTGAAATAATTGTGGATTATGTAGGTCTACGATTTTCCATTAAGTTTATTAAAATCATGGTGATCTGAAAAATACAGGGAGTGTGTATTTAACTTCCACAGGTAAACCATCCAATACTCCCGGAGAAAATTTCATGAGATTTACCGCTCGTATTACTTCACGATCTGCTTCATAACGGAGCGAATGGGTAACGGTAGGTTCTTTTACTTCCCCGAATCGAGTTACAATGAACTCTACTGTTACTTTTCCTTCGATACCATTTAATCCATCCGGATATCGGACCTCATCCATAAGGGCCTGTAGTCCGCCAATAAGTTGAGGCATTTTATCCCTGTCAGTTACGGAAACTGTTGGTTTTTCATAATCTGTAGCGTGATTTTGAAAATGCTCACTTCCCAGTGCCCATAAAACCCTGTTGTAGGAATGAGGGTCATTTTTAATTTCAGCCAGGATACTTCTCTCTTGTGAAGTTTCAATCTCTTCAATCGAAAGAATATCATCCCACTTATGGTTATTTAATCGAGACATTGCAACGGTATACTCCTCAGTGTCTGAACCTGAAAACCCACTTAGTTGTAAACTATAGTTTTCACTTTCTGAATTGGGTTCCTCGACAGAAACAGTGAGCTGATTCAGGTCGGTAACCGTTACTGTTTCTGAGGATGCACATGATATTAGTACAAACGGCATTACAAAAAAGACAATCAGAGTAGAAAGATGATCAGGTGAAAACATACATATAAATTTTGAAGATTTATCGATGCAGGTCAATATAGAAAAACCCAAATAATAAAAAAGCGGAACCCCGTGAAGGATTCCGCTTATGAAAAGAATCGGAAACCGACTCTTCAATCCGCACGCTATGGCTCAGCGTGTGATACTCAAGGATGCTTTTTCGTAACCGATGTAGGAGAAGATCAACTCATACTCACCTGAACCATCAACATCGATAGAAAAATTACCATCCATATCAGAAGATGAGCCTACATTGGATCCTGCCAGGGTGATATTTGCACCTGCCAGTGGCTGCCGTGTTTCTCCATCCAGTACCTTACCTGTAAGTTTTTCGTCATTATTTCGAACCTCTACAATCATTCTTTTCTCCATTGTAGCGGGCGCTTCAACTTCTGCAGAGCCGGTTTGACCCGAACCGGACTCGACTGACTCATCGTTTGTCAATCGGAAAGAGATGGGTAGTGAATACTGAACTGGTACCGGTCGTCCTCGCTGCATTCCCGGAGTGAACTTTGCCTGACTTACCACTCGAAGGGCCTCTTCATCAGCTCCACCGCCAATGCCACGAATGATTTGAGGATCTAAAACATCTCCATTTTCGTCCACGATAAACTGGACGAAAACACGTCCTTCAATTCCGGCACGCTGTGCCATTTCGGGATAACGGATTTGTTGCTGAAGTTCACCAAGACCGCCAATCAGCTCCGGCATCTCTTCGACAACTACGAAGAAGTCATCTTGTGAGCTGGACGAACTGTTTTGTGGTTTCAGCGATTCAGGATCTACGGTATTCATGCCCAGAACTCTTAACACTGTGTTATAAGATTCGGCATCAATCCTTGTATTTATTTGAATTACTCCATGCCTGGCACGATCTCCAAACTGACTTACCGCATCTTCACCCGGTACGGTTGTGATAGAGTAAATAGGGCCTTGAAGTGCTCTAAGCTTTTCAAGCGCGTCAGCATGTTTCTCTGTTTGGCCTTCTTCGCCATAAATAATAAGTATTTGATGGTAGCCTCGATCACCATTCCGGTCAGGAAGGGTCATTAGATCAAGCTCTTCTTCATCAAATATTTGCTGTGTCTGCATATCGGTGCAGGCCATGGCAAATGCTGTGGTTAAAAAGACAATTCCAAGCAGAAGCAGGCTCGACCACTTCGGAATCTGTTGAGTTTTGGTTTGTTGAGTAATCATTGTGATCCTCTTTTTTAGGTTAGATGATTCCTGAGCCATATTTACGGAAAGTTCTTTGTTGAGATTGGGCATCGGTATCAGTTCCAACAGAAGGGAGGCGTACTCCTTTCTGGATATCGATGTTTCACTCAAAACCATATTGTCGCACCTCATTTCACGATAGTCGATCAGCTCACGCTTAAGGATGTGAACCAGCGGATGGAACCAGAAGAACGCCTCGGTGATGATAACCATCAGGTGCGAGAAAAAGTCGTGCTGCGAAATGTGTGTAAGCTCATGGCGAATGGCCAGGTTCATTTTATCAGGCTGCTGCTTCAGGGATGCGGGAAGCAGAATGACCGGATTCCGGAAACCAAACGTAACCGGGATGATGTCTGAATCTAAAAAGGTGATCTGAACATTTTTACCGGTAGCCAGTGCCAGTCCAATATTATTCGCACTTAAATGTTCAAGCTTTTTGATCGGTTTGAATGAACAGCTGCTTCGCAATTTTTTTAGATTGTAGCTGTGCATAAAAATCCGGGAGATGAAGTAGATCATACCCAGTATAAACATTGTGAATAAAATTGCCTGGATCACTGATGTAAGCGGCAGTCCCGTGGATTCCTCCGGTATAAATGTCACATCAACAGGGCTGGAGAGCATTATCACTTTAAGCGTGGCTTCTGTTGCCGATGTAGAGATCCACTCGGCAATTCTATTTACGGCAACTAATGCAAACAGGCCGGCCGGAAGTGAAAAGATAAGAGCCATCCTGGTATGATATTGATATACCGGGTGGATGTTTTTCATCAGGCGCAAACCACTCCAGACAACCGTAGTGAGTACGGTCCAAATAACTAGCGGTAGCCAGATTGCATCAAAAATGGATTCAGCCAGATCTGCGATTTGTAGAATCAGGATATCCATGGGTTAGTCCTCAAGCTTGTCGATCATGGCTTTAATTTCCTGCCGCTCTTCGGCCGAGAGACCTTCATTCTGAACCAGTGCCTGTACTAAATCTTTGCTCGACCCTTTAAATACTTTATCAACTATTTCATGAACCAGGTTTCCGCGAACTTCATCCGGGTTGATGGCTGCGCTGTAAATATAGCTCAATCCCTCTTTGCGGTATTTCAAAAACTCCTTGTCGGCCAGATTTTTCATGATGGTCATTACCGTTGTGTAGGCTACCTTGCGATATTCAAGCATTCTTTCACGAACGTCGGCAACGGAAGCCTCTCCCAATTCCCAGACGTGGTGTAGAATTTCCATTTCAGTTTCTCCAAGGGGTGTTAATGATCTTCTCATATAATTGGGATTGAGTTCGTACGATTGTTTCAGTACTAAATAAGTAGTAAAAGAAGAGAATTGCAAGCGGGAAATGATTTTTTAATAAAAATTGTGATATCAGCATTCAGAAAATCATAAAAGCTGTACATATGCCCCGACCTTATCTCCAGAACATCGACAGGACTATAGAAAAAACAGATTTTAAGAATTATGAAAGTGCGGTATTTATTCTTCACGATCAGCTCAACCTGGATGCCTGGCCTGAATGGGTTAAGAAATATAAACCGCTGCTCATTTTTATGGAGAGTGGAGAGAAGGGGAGGGAAGTCCCTCATCACAAGAAAAAAGCGGTGTATGTTTTGAGCAGCATGCGTCATTTTGCGCTAGAGTGTGCAGATAAGGGATATGATGTGTTTTATCATTCCACGCCCGGTCATTTTGATGATGGTTTAAAGACCATACTCTCTATGTTTGATGGTCAACTGACATTCATGACACCCTCCGAGTGGGACACCAGGGAGAGGTTGAGAAGCGTGGCTAAAGAATTTGAAAGCAGGGTGGAGGAGATTCCCAACGGTTTTTTCCTTGTTAATGCTGACAATTGGAAAGAGAAGATTGAGCCCGGCTATCGGATGGAGTATTTCTACCGGGAGATGCGTCGGAACACCGGCTACCTGATGAACGGCAATGAGCCGGAAGGCGGAGATTGGAACTACGATGATCAGAATCGAGAGAAATTGCCGAAAAATCACCCTGTTCCGGAGATTAAACGGTTTGAACCGGATCAGGTTACTTCAGAAGTAATTGAAATGGTAAACGACTATTTCCCTGATAGTTTTGGCCATACTGATGAATTTGGATACGCCGTAACTCGTGAGCAGGCAGTCGAGCTTTTGGATCAATTTTTAAAGGAGAGGCTGGATGAGTTTGGTCCGTATGAGGATGCCCTGAAATTGGGAAATCCCACCCTTTTTCACTCCCAGCTTTCGATCTATATGAATAATGGGTTGTTACTGCCCCGAGAAGTATGCGAAGCGGCGCTGGATCGATATCAACAGGGCAAAGCTCGCCTGAACTCTGTTGAGGGGTTTATCCGGCAAATTATCGGCTGGCGTGAATTTATTCGAATCTACTACGAGGCTATGATGCCGGATGTGAGGGAAGCCAATCACTTTGGGTTTGAGAATAAGTTACCTGCTATGTTCTGGACGGGTGAAACCAAGATGAAATGTATGGAGCAGAGCCTGAAACCGGTTATTGATGAGGCCTATTCACACCACATTCAGAGGCTGATGATTCTAAGCAATTTTAGTAATCTGGTCGAAACAGATCCACGAGAGCTGGAGCGCTGGTTTCTGACAGCTTACGCAGATGCTTACGAATGGGTGGAACTTCCGAATGTATTAGGAATGAGCACATTTGCAGATGGCGGAGTTCTGGCGTCAAAACCGTATGTGTCTAGCGGAAATTACATCAACAAGATGAGTGATTATTGCAAACACTGTGAATATAGTGTGACGAAGAAGACCGGAGAGAAAGCTTGTCCGTTTAATTATCTCTATTGGAATTTTGTGGATAAACAACGGGAGACGTTTAACGACAGTGGCCGTGTCAATTTTATGGTGAATATGTTCGATAACAAGAAGTCAGATCAGGAGAAGAGGGAGATCCGGGAATCGACAGATAGGTTTTTGACATCTTTGGAGCGTGGTTGAAATCCAAGGCTATGAGTAATTCACTCCTACGGAGTTTTTGCTTTCTTTTTAAAAATACTGTGCCGAGATTTTTGCACTATACACTTCGGAATTACCACATAATATTTCTGCCCTAACGGGGAAGTTGAGGCTATGAGTCTCGGAATGAGTTTTTCACGGTATAAAACGAGATTTTGCCTTCCGCCTCAATTCAATCCTGTATTTTAAACAATCTCTCAGTTTAGCTGAAAATTTGAGATTCAATGTATAATTATACCCATATTTTCTCTCTATGCGACAATTATGTAACAATCCAAGATTTGAATAAATGAACGTCATAACCTGAATGTCACTTTTTATATGTTTGATCTTGCTATGGGTTTATCATTGAGTACAATTTAAAAGCTACAGAGAAGCGGTCAGATCATAGCCCCGGGCAGCGCCCGGAGAAATGCGAAATCATAAACCAATCGCCGAAGAGAGAGATCAGATCTAAGATGATAACAGAGTAGAGGCGATGAGTGCCAGGTCCTAATTATCTAAAAATAGTTAACCTTCATTTAGATTCATGGTACACAGTAATTTGATGGAACCGATCGCTGTTTCAGCAAATAGTTAATAATAAATGCAGATTCAATCTCCGGCAAACGAAAATTAGCCTTCAAAAACGATCATAAATTGTTAACTTCGCTTCATTAAATGATTAATGATTATGAGCACAACTATTAGCGAAGTTACTTTACGAACAAAGGGCATTCTACCCGTTCAAAAATTGAGGGTTTTAAATGAAGCCGGCGTTGTAACCGGTGTGGAGAATCACCCTATACAAGACGATCAATTCCAACCCAACTCCATCGATTTGCGGCTCGGTGAAAAAGCGTACCGCGTGCGCAGTAGTTTTTTGCCGGAAAATGAGACGGTTCAGCAAAAAATTGAAAAACTGCATCAATACAGTTTTTCAATCGAAGACGGAGCTGTACTGGAGCCTAACTGCGTCTATATCATCCCATTGCTGGAAAAATTGAAGATGCCTGCATCGCATTTTTCACCACAGAAGAAATTGTTTAACGGTAATGGTGATCAATCAATCCGCCTGATATCTGCTGAGAACTTAACGGCAAAGGCGAATCCAAAAAGCACTACGGGCAGGCTAGATATTTTTACAAGAGTAATTACCGATTACTCACACCGTTTTGAGGAGATTGAACCCGGTTTTGAAGGAAATCTCTACCTGGAAGTTGTGCCAAAATCATTTCCGATTAAAGTGCGAACAGGTCAGCGCCTGAATCAGCTTCGGATTCGTCACGGCCATACGGTTTTGACCGATCAGGATCTACTTCGGATACATTCCGGCGATCCGCTTCTGTTTGATGAGTCCGGCACTCCGTTACCACTTGATGAGGTGAAGGTGAATAACGGCCTGTTTATGAGCGTGAATCTGAAAGGTGATGAAAGTGATATCTTAGGTTACAAAGCCAAAAAGCACCGGGATCTGATCGATCTGGATAATATCAATCATTATGAAATATCTGATTTCTGGGAGCCGATTCGTGCAGCCAGTGAAGATCACCTGATTCTGGAGCCGGAAGCGTTTTACATTTTTGCCTCGAAGGAGAGATGCCGAATTCCGAAGCATCTGGCCGCAGAAATGATAGCTTATGATACCGGATCCGGTGAGCTTCGAACACACTATGCCGGGTTTTTTGACAGTGGTTTCGGCGGTTCTGTGGAAGACGGCGGAGCCCGGGCGGTGCTGGAAGTTCGGTCACACGATGTGCCATTTCTCATCGAGCACGGCCAGACGTTCTGCAGCATGAACTTTGAACCCAACAGCGAAATTCCGGATATTATTTACGGATCGGACATCAAGAGTAACTATCAGGGACAGGGTCTGAAACTGGGCAAGCACTTTAAACAGAAATAGCAGTTTAATCTCAATCCGGCAGTATGAATGTTGATCGATGTATTTGTCACGACATAACCTTTGCTGAAGTTAAAGCTATAGCTCAGGAGAGAGGTCTTAATAGTGTCGAAGAGATTGAAGCGAATAGAATTGCCTGCTCGAACTGTAAACTTTGCGTGCCTTACATCAAACGAATGCTTAAAACAGGTGAAACAGTTTTTGACCGAAGTGTCCGATACCTCAAGTAATGAATCTATTCTACACTCAACCCAACTCTGTTACATCAGACACGGTACGTTTGACCGGTCAGGAAGCTAAGCATGCATCTAAGGTTTTACGGATCAGAATTCGGGATACTGTACACATCACGAACGGAACCGGAAATCTGTATACCTGCAGTGTATCCGAAATTACCAAGAGTGAAGTGATCTGCAAGATTCAGGAGAAACAATTCGAAGAGCGAAATAAACCGTTTGTGACATTGATTGTCGGATTGGTCAAAAAACGCGACCGCCTGGAATTTGCAGTTGAAAAAAGCGTAGAGCTGGGTGCCGATGAGATTGTGGTGTTTCGCGGTGATCACAGTGAGAAAGGAAATGTTCGACTAGAAAGGCTGGAATCGACGGCTCTTTCTGCCATGAAGCAGTCACTGAGGGTTTATCTTCCAAAGATAACTTTTAGCGAAAATCTAACCGATGCTCTTAAATCAACGAGTAGGCAAAGCAGGTTAATTTATGCTGATGAAACTCTTGGTGAGGTACCTACACCAATAATTGATCAAGACAGTTACGTACTAGTAGTTGGCCCGGAAGGCGGTTTTTCAGAAGAGGAGCGAAAGGTTTTGAATAAGGAAGGTGGTGTTCCGTATTCGTTAGGGGATAAGAGACTCCGCACTGAAACAGCTGCAGTTACCGTCACCGACCGATACAAAAACGGCCTGATCTAAATAACAGGCCGTTCCGGATAGATTTGTATTGTTACTAAAAACTTATTCCATTCTGGATGCTTGAGTGGTCGCAAATGTTTCCAGCTCTTTAACTTCATCCCAAAGCTTTACAGCTTCCGCCAAGGTTTCGTTGAAGTAGTCATTCACAATTGGATAAAAATACTCATTACCCCAAACCTGACGGGCAATTTCAGCTTTCATTCTCCCTAAGTTCATCCATACCAAATCGTTATACATCTCTTCAGTAATTCTGAGTGTATTACCTTCAACCTCAGGTTCATCAATATCATCTGTTATTTCCAATCCTTCTTCCTTCATCATAGAAAGGAAAGCGTCCTTGTCTGCATCGCTCCATTCAAAATCCTGTCTGAATTTCTGATAATCATTTTCCCATTCAGCACGGAGCTCTTCACCTCTTTCGTCAAGGTAATCGCGGACAAAATTGAAATCTACCCGATTGACGAGCATGAAGTTGAACAGATAGGGGGATGAGGATGAATCCTGCTGTACAACAATATCGGGTACAATACCGCCGCCACCAAACACGGCTCTGCCGGCCTTGGTTGTATATCTAAGCGAATCAGGTACCTGGTCTTTAAACTCTTTTACGTCTACAGCCGGATCAGATGACCGGTGAACAAATTCAAAAGCGTAATCCTCATTTGCACCGTCAAACGGCTTTTGAATCAAACGGCCTGAAGGTGTAAGATATCTTGAGATTGTAACACGGATGTTACTGCCGTCAATCAGTTCATATTGCTGCTGTACCAGACCTTTTCCAAATGTACGGCGACCGACAACCAATCCACGATCATGATCCTGAATAGCGCCGCTGACAATTTCACTTGCTGAGGCCGAACCTTCATTCACCAATACAATCACAGGGATGTCCATTAAAACGCCATTTCGGCTTGAGAACACCTCCTGATTAAATCGGGTGTGCTTGCTGTCTGTTGAAACCAGTTTTGTATTACGTGGGAAAAACTCCTCCGAAATAGCAATTGCCTGGCTCAAATATCCGCCGGGATTATTTCTCAAATCCAGGATAAAGCGATCCATTCCCTGTTCACGGAGTTTGTTAATAGAGCTTAGAAACTCTTCATGGGTAGTGGCTGCAAACCGGTTGATTTTAACATATCCGGTCTGATCATCAACCATATACTCTGTATCGATTGTTGTGAGGGGAATATCGTCCCGTTCAATCGTAAAGTTAATCGGGTTAGGATTTCTTGGCCTGAGGACTTCAATATCTACTTTTGTACCTTTTTCACCCCTTAACCGGCGCATCACATCTTCATTGTTGTAGCCAACAGCGCTGGTGTCATTAATTGAGATGATTCGATCTCCTGACATAATCCCGAGTTGGTCACTGGGGCCGCCGGAGATTGGAGTAATTACAGTAATTGTGTCCTGTATGATATTAAACTGAATGCCAATACCCTGAAACTTACCTGCAAACTCTTCCTGAATTCTTTCACTGTCATCACGTTCGATATAGACGGAGTGGGGATCCAGCGTTTTAAGCATAGACCGGATTGAAGACTCCGTAAGCTTACTCATGTCCTTATCCGGATAGTTATTAGCTACATATAGGTATGCTTCCTCAAAGCTGTTGTAAGAATCTCTGAGGTTTTGAATGTTTTTGAACTGAGTAGTATCTATGGGTGTACCGGAAATATCTAAGGTACTGTCTTGCATCCCATTTACTAACCCGGCGATACTGCGTTCGTACAGATAGTCTATCGAGGTGTTGCCAAAATAGTTATCCAGTACCCTTCGCTGCACCTGTAAATATTTATGCAGATTTTCCTGATGTATATCATTGGTTACAACTACTTTATCAACACCGGCAAGCCATACAGCGGACAGAATCAATAAAAGGGCGAGTTGAGGAGCGAGAAACTTCTTCACAGACATTGGTATTTAGTTCCTGTTTTTAGAGTGTAACGGAGTGTTAACCAAAAGAGTATAATCATCCGTCATTAGAGATACTACCCTTATTTCAACGTATTATGTACAAAAACGTTTCTTTTAATTTAGGTTTTACATGTAATTTTACAAGATATAATGACTCAGGTCTTTGTCTTTTGCCAAACCGGATAGCTGTTTCTGTACATATTCCCGGTCGATATCAATTTCGCCCGACTGAATGTCATCCGGCACGGCAAACAGAAGTTCCTCGAGAAGAGATGACAATATAGTGTGCAATCGTCGTGCACCGATATTTTCAACCTGCTGATTAACCTCTGCGGCTATTTTCGCAATTTCACGTATGGCGTCTTCAGTAAACTCAACCTTAACTCCTTCCGACTGGAGCATGGCCTGATACTGTTTTGTCAACGCATTTTTGGGCTGAGTTAGAATATTAAAGAAATCCTCTTCCGTCAGTGAATTGAGTTCTACTCGGATTGGGAATCGTCCCTGAAGTTCTGGTATCAAATCTGACGGCTTGGATACGTGAAAAGCTCCGGAGCCTACAAAAAGAATGTGGTCGGTTTTAACGATACCGTGCTTGGTATTTACGGTACTGCCTTCAACAATGGGAAGAAGATCGCGCTGAACACCCTGTCTGCTCACTTCTCCGCTTCCTTTGCTGCTTGAAGATGAATCACTGGCAACTTTGTCTATCTCATCGATAAAGACAATTCCCTGATTCTGGACTCTTTCCAGAGCTTCCTGTACGGCAGCTTCATGGTCGATCAGTTTTTCCGCTTCCTGATCAAGCATAATTTCACGTGCTTCGCTGATAGGCAGTGTACGCTTGGTTTTTTTACGTCCACCACTCAGGTTGCCAAGCATGTCCTGTAGATTCATACCCATCTCTTCCATACCCTGCGGGCCAAAAACCTGCATCATTGGAGTTTTGGACGAGGCTACCTCAATTTCAATTTCACGATCTTCGAGATCACCGTTTTTAAGTTTATCTCTGAAGCGCTCACGAGTACGTTCGTTAAGTTCAGCGTCGGAGGCTTTATCGGGATTGAAACCTACTTCTCCTGATTTAGAAGTGGTGGTAGAAGTGGAAGATGAAGATTTATTTTTTCGAACAGGTGGAATAAGTATGTCGAGTATCTTCTCTTCAACAATTTCCGCGGCTCTTCCTTTAACCCGCTCCTGCATCTCCATTTTAACCATGTTGATGGCAATATCGGTAAGGTCTCGAATCATCGATTCCACATCGCGTCCCACATAGCCGACCTCAGTGAATTTCGAGGCTTCCACTTTGATAAATGGAGCACCGGCCAGTTTGGCTAATCGGCGCGCAATTTCCGTTTTACCGACGCCGGTAGGGCCGATCATCAGAATGTTATTCGGAATAATTTCATCCCGGATTTCGGGATCCGACTTCAATCTTCTCCAGCGGTTTCGCAGAGCTATAGAGACAGATCGTTTTGCCTTTTGCTGGCCGATGATATATTTATCAAGCTCGGCAACAATTTGGCGGGGGGTTAAATTTTGTTGTTCAATTAACTTCATGGTACTACTCGTCAATTTCTAAAATGGTCAAATTATGATTCGTATAGATGCAGATATCAGCTGCAATGTGCAACGACTTTTCAACAATCTCTTTGGCTGATAGTTCCGGCGCGTTCTCTTTCAAAGCCCGGGCTGCTGCCAGAGCGAACGAACCGCCACTGCCAATTGCCAGGATCTTATCGTCCGGTTCAATTACGTCTCCCTGACCGGAAATGAGCAGGGGTGTGTCTTTATCAATAACTACAAGGAGTGCTTCAAGTTTTTGGAGAAATTTATCTTTTCTCCACTCTTTGGCCATTTCAACCGCGGCTCGCTGAAGGTTCCCGTTGTAGCTGTTCAGTTTTTCTTCAAACTTTTCAAATAGGGTAAATGCATCTGCGGTTGACCCTGCAAATCCTGCTAAAATCGTTCCTTTTTGAAGTTCACGTACTTTCTTTACCGTAGATTTCATTACGGTTTTATCCAGTGTTGCCTGTCCATCTGCACCTAATGCAACCTTACCGGTGTGGATAATGCCAAGCACAGTGGTGGCGTGCAAATTGTTCAGATTAGTCATAAAAACTCTCGAAATTTGATGTTATTGCAGTTCTGCTAGTTGTTCTGTGGTGCCGGTCTTTTAGGACGACTTGGGCGTTTTTTTCCGCCATTCTTATCATCCTTGGAGTAGTAATCCACCTGGCGGGAAACCCTGTTTTCTGTCTCAATTTCCCGCGATTGCACCTCATGTGCTGCAAGAATTTTATCAAGGGAGTCTCCCTGAAGAACTACGTCTGTAATTTCCAGATCAGATCCTGAAAGTGTGGCTTTAAACTCATTCAGGGATATGGTCTCATCCGGTACAAACGAAATTTTTAACCTGTATTTCATCATCCATTTGAACCGCAGACTAAACAGACCGCGCGTCAGGTAAGATCTCAGGTAAGGATTGATGTAAATATCTACTGCCCGGAACTCTGTGCTGTACTTAAATTTACTGATCCAGCTCTCAATGTCTGTTACAATGGTATCCTGGCTGACAACAGATCCCGATCCGCCGCATGTAGGGCAGACTTTTGATACGGAATTAACCACGCTCGGGCGAATTCGCTGACGGGTAATTTGTATCAGGCCAAAGTCACTCATACCAATTACATTGGTCTTGGCTCGATCTTTCTTAAACTCTTTTTTCAGTTCATCGTAGATCTTCTTGCGGTTTTTGTCATCCCGCAGATCGATGAAGTCTACAACAATAATCCCGCCGATATCGCGCAATCGCAGCTGTTTGGCAATCTCCCGAGCAGCTTCCAGGTTTGTCTTCAGTGAGTTGTCTTCCTGTTTCTCTTTTGCTGCGTATGGTCCCGAGTTCACATCTACAACATACATCGCTTCTGTTTGCTCAAAAATGAGATACCCGCCGGACGGCATGCGTACCCGCGGACTAAAGATAGAGTTTACATCGTGAGCAATATTTACGTGATCAAAAATATGATCCTTCCCTTTGTAGAGCTGCACACTTGGCAACATCTTCGGGGCAATTTGTGATACATAGCTTTTGATCGACTTGTAGAGCTGATAGTCATCAATAAGCACACGATCATACTGCTTGGCAAAAAGGTCACGAATCAAACTTTCTGTGATGTCGAGATCTTTGTATAGCAGTGTAGGCGGTTTCGCATTTTCCAGTTTGTTGAGAATACGCTCCCACTTCTTCAGAACGGTGCGCATATCATCTTCAAGTGCTTCTTTATCCTGGTTTTGAGCAACCGTTCGGATAATAACTCCAAATCCGTCCGGCAGCATATCACCGGCTATCTTCTTGAGCCTTCGTCGCTCACGGCCGTTGTTAATTTTCTTAGAGATGGCAATGTAATTGCCCATCGGAATCAACACCAGAAAGCGTCCGGCAATGGTAATATCCGTAGATACACGCGGACCTTTTGAGCCGATCGGTTCTTTTACAATTTGAACCAGAATTCTCTGATTGTTCTGTAAAAGTTTTCCGGCCAGAATCTGCTTGTCATTGTTCGACAGCTTATCAAATTTCTGAAGCTGCTTATCGGCATCCTTAGAGATACTCTTAGGGCCGTTCATCATCTTGAGGTAGTCACCGAGGTGATCACCGGCATCAGAAAAGTGGAGGAAAGCGTCTTTCTCCATGCCCACATCAATAAACGCGGCACGGATACCACTCATTACTTTATGAACGCGGGCGAGGTAGATATCGCCAACGGTGCGTTGGTTCTCTTCAGATTCTATAAAAAGTTGTGCCAGTTCTTTGTTTTCCAGCAGTGCAACACGGGTTTGTTTCCCCGATGAGTGTATAATGATCTGGTTCTTCATGTAAGCGGTAAAATTTCATCAGCAATTCGCTAAGCTTACACTTCACAATCAAAAAGATCTGGTGGGTCCTCAAAAACAGTACACTATTTTCCAGATGGTCACTTGCACGAGATAAAGCAGAGCGAGTTGCTAAACTGTTAGAATTCTTGTTAGAAATAGGTGTGGGCGAACTATTTTGCCCGTTAAATCCATAATCTGAGCACGCAACAAAGCGGCAGACCGCATTGAGGCGAAAAATCAAATAAGGGGTAATATGTCGTAAAGCTCTAAAAATCAATTAAATAAAGTATCGAGTTCGTAGATTTGTAATCGAACTAGTCCAATGTTTAAATATAGCAGAAAGTTGGCTAATAATTAAATATTGAATGATTTCTGTAGAAAGAATCACAAAGTTTTACTATTCATCCACTCTATTGATGGATGCACCAACTGAATTGAGCTTCTCTTCGAGGTTTTCATATCCTCTGTCGAGATGGTATACACGCAGAACTTCAGTTGTACCTTCGGCTGCCATACCGGCCATAACAAGACTTACACTGGCTCTGAGATCGGTACTCATTACGGAAGCTCCGCTTAGTTTTGTTTTACCTTGGATGGATACGCTGTTTTTTTCAACTTTCAGTTTTGCTCCAAGCCTGTTCAGTTCTGGTACATAACTGAATCTGTCAAAATAGATGGAATCGGTTACTTTCGATTCGCCATCAGCTTGAGTCATGAGCGTGGCCCATTGAGCCTGGAGGTCGGTCGGAAAACCGGGATAGATCTGCGTCTCAACAGAAACCGGGTTGAGAGTTCGGTTCGATTTAATTCGAATGGTTGAACCGTCTATCGTTAAATCGACGCCAAGCTTTTTAAAGTGCTCGGGAAATGTGCCGAGGTCTTCCGGTTTGCAGCCGGTTAGCGTCAGATCCGAATCCGGATGCATAGCAGCGGCTATCATGTACGTACCGGTCTCAATTCTGTCCGGGTCGTTAGAGATCTCCACTCCTGTTAGCTGATCGGTTTTACGGATAGTAAGTGTATCGGTGCCAATTCCTTCTATATTGGCGCCCATTTTTACCAGCATGTTACAAAGCAGAACTACATCAGGTTCTTTCGCTGCATTTTTGATGGTAAACTTTTTAGCTCGTTTTACTGCTGCAAGAACCAGATTAATTGTTGCTCCCACGCTGCTGGGATCGAGTGTAAATTCACCGCCTTCAACATCATCACCTTCAATTGAAGCAACTACATATCCTTCTTCCAGCTCGATGTTAATTCCCATCGCTTCCATCCCTTTAAGGTGGAGATCAACAGGACGGGGGCCCCACGCACATCCTCCGGGTAGCGAAACACGGGCTCTACCCATGCGGCCAACCAGTGCGCCAAGCATATAGAAAGAAGCTCTCATTTTTCTCACCAGATCGTAAGGTGCCTCGGTGTGACTGAGATGAGTAGGGTCGATAACCAGTTGATTCTCATCCTCAATAAATTCGACTTTTGTTCCTGTTACGCGAATCACATTATTGAAGGTATAGATGTCGCGCAGTTTAGGTATAAGGCTCAGCGTAGACGGGCCTTCGCCAAGTATGGATGCAGCCATAAGGGGGAGTGCCGCATTTTTTGAACCGCTGATTGCAATTTCACCTTTTAACGGGGTAGGGCCTTTAATAACAAATTTATCCACGGGGTTCGATCTCTAAAATAGTTTGATTTTTTTCTACATTATCGCTGTTCGATACGGCAATGGATGCTACTTTTCCTGCAGCCGGTGCTTTCAACTCATTTTCCATTTTCATGGCTTCCAGAATGGCAACAGGCTGACCCTCTTCAACTTCATCACCCTCTGCAACCAGCAGTTCCAGAATTTTTCCGGGCATAGGAGCTTCAAGCAGACCCGCTGAAGCCAGTTCATCTGTAGAGAAACCGAGCCGTTCAAGAAGCAATTCCTGTTCATCCTTAACAACGGTTGTCACAAACTTGCCATCAATGGAAAAAGAGATGTTCTGTTTATCTACTTCTATGTTATCAATAATATGCAATTTAGTTCCGGACCGAAACAGTACCCGGCCATTGGATTGGGAAATCAGCTGGTATGGCAACTCTTTGCCATTAACGGTAGCTGTTTGGTTGTCGTCATTGATTTCAACCTCAAAGGATTGGTCGTCTACGGTAGATTCAAATTGCATGGCTCTGTATACTTTTTAGTCCTGATTTGGTGGCCTTAAAGCTGAACTGCTGAATGTTATCCGAATCGTAAAACGGGGATACGGATCGAAGGGACGCGGAGTCAAAAACTTCGATATATCCGTGATTGATCAATTTAATTAAGTCATCGCGAATGGCACCGTAGCTGAGCCCGGTTTCACTCTGAATATGAGAAAAGGGTTCAGGGAAAATAAGCTCCCTGAGAATTGATTTTTCGGATAGTGTTAATTTTTCCTTCGGCATAGAATGTGAAGATAGAGGCTGACTCCCTTAATGACAATACAGATTTAAGACTATTCCACTCGGACGTCGCCGTACGTTATAACGTTTTCGTTTGCATCAACTAAAATAATGCGATATGTGCCCTGTGGATTTTCTCTGAATTGTGCGATATCCAGTGGGGAAAGCGGCAGTGACGTCAATCCCGGAGGGATGGGCCTTCGTAAATCCTCAAAAACGGGTCGGATATTATTATCACCGTAATAGGCATAAACCCGTAACCCGGAAACAGACTCAACACCGGTAACCACAACATCCAGTGATACTTGCTCCGAAGATAAAACGGGATTTGGGTAGGCCGGGTCAATTTCTACCAACCCCTGAAAGAATGGGGCAATTCGCCAGTCGTCCGGATCACTGTTAATCACGGTGCCGTTACTGCTGGTTTCGGTAATTCCTTCGGGCAGGCTGAATGCTGCTCTTTCAAAGTCTCTCTGATCGCTGCTTTGATTGCAGCCGGCAATCAAAAAGATGAACAGAAGTGCAGCGGGTAGAATAAGTTTTTCGTAAAAAATCACAATAGCCGATTTAGATGAAATGGAGAATCAATGGATTCAGTTCTTTCTTGTAGAGTGACGAAAACGTCGTAAAAATGTTGTATTTTTTGATAAATAGAAACCAAAATAAAGAGGTACAGTAATGATACAAGTTTACGGGATTAAAAACTGTAACAAAGTGCGAGATACATTCAAGTGGCTGGATGATAATGAGGTTGAGTATGAATTTATCGATCTGAAAAAAGAGCCGCTAACGAGAGATGAGCTACAGTCATTTGTGAATCAAATCGGCCTGGACGTATTGATAAACCGACGCGGTATGAAGTGGCGGCAGCTTGGCCTGAAGGATAAGGATTTGAGCGATAAAGAGCTGTTTGAACAGCTTTTAGAACACCAGGTGATGATAAAGCGCCCGGTACTGGTTGAAGGAGAAGCAATTTTAGTAGGATATGATGAGGACGCGTTTGAAGCTTTTATTGAGTAGTTTTCTATTCCTGTTTTCTGCACCCATTTTAGTCGCTCAATCCAACTTCACGTTCGACAGAGACCGTGAGCATACTCCATCGATGGAGGAGATGCTTGAGGTGAGGGAAGTCTTTGAATATGAGGTGAGGTACGGATTTTTTACACTCGGATGGGTAGATGTTGAGCTTTTGCCGGATACCACATACGCCGGGGAGAAAGCATATCATCTCAGAACAACCATGCGCTCTAACAGCCGGCTGCCATTTATGGGAACACGCATCGTGAACTACGAAAACATTTTTCAGTTCAACGAGAAGTGGCCCTACAGTCACATATTTTGGCGAGACGATGTTCACGATGAAGAGTACGACAGTGCCCGGATTATTTTTGACAGGGAGGCTGAAGAAGTCAGATTTTTTGAGCACGGCGAACCCACCGATACACTTGCACTGGAAGAACCGGCAAGTGGCGGAGATATCATCTTTTACTACTCCAGGATGTTTGCAGGGCTTGAAGAGCCCTACAGTCTGCCAGCATACATAGAAGGGGAGATGGGATTGGTAACCGCGAAGAGCGTAGCCAAAACTGAAATGCGAGAGTATGATGCTTTTGATGAACCGATAGAGACCTATCGAAGTGAAGGTACTGCAGATGTAGACGGGCCATTTGGGTTCAACGGCAACTTTAAATCGTGGTTCTCTACGGATGATCTTCGCGTGCCGGTAGAAGCCCATGTACGTGTAATATTTGGAAACGTAAAAGTTCGATTAATCAACTATGAGCGCAGGGAACAGAATTAAGATCTATTTTAAAAAGCTGGATCATGCTAAAGGTTTACCCTTACCCGCTTACGAGAGTGATGAAGCAGCCGGTATGGATATCCGTGCTGCTTTGGGTGATCCCATAACATTGAAGCCGGGTGAAAGGGATCTGATACCAACAGGGCTGCAGATGGCTCTTCCCGAGGGTTATGAAGCACAGATCAGGCCGCGTAGCGGATTGGCCTACAAAAACGGTATCACCATGCTGAATTCACCCGGCACCATCGATTCTGATTACAGGGGAGAAGTAAAAGTTCTGGCCATTAATCACGGAGATCAACCGTACGTTATCACACATGGCGACCGAATCGCGCAGATGGTGATAGCTCCTGTTTATCAACCGCAAATCGAAGAATCTGAAACCCTTCCTGAAACCAATCGCGGAGAAGGCGGATTTGGAAGCACAGGTGTAAAGTAGCTTCTATTGAAAAGTAAGTTAAAGCCATATCTGGATTTAGTAACTCAGAATCATAACTACAGACGGCTGTGGCTTGCTCAGATTATATCCAATTTTGGAGACTGGTTCGGTATTCTGGCAGTCTATGCCATTATTCAGCGATATAGCGGCTCGGAGCTTCTGCTGGGTCTGATTATCGTGGTGAAAATGCTCAGTCTGGCCTCTTTTTCTCCAATTGCGGGATATATCACTGACCGCTTTAACCGCCGGCAGCTGATGATCTGGTGCGATATTATTCGGGGCATTATTGTATTGGGCTTTATCTTAATCACGTCAGAGTCACTTCTCTGGCTTGCTTACCTGTTGATCGCCATTCAGATGGCTTTTTCAGCTGTTTTTGAGCCGGCTAAAACCTCTTCCATTCCTAACGTTACCTCACCCGCTGAACTGGTGAATGCCAATATTCTCTCCGCCGCATCCTGGAGCATTATTTTTACATCGGGAATGGCAATAGGCGGTTTTGCAACCGAGTGGCTGGGAACAGATCTGGTATTCGTGATTAACGGCCTTACCTACATCTTTTCATCCTGGTTTATTTACAAGGCAGATATTCCGCAGAAGATGATGTCTGCCGAGGAGAAACACCGCACCAGAAACCCTCTTCATGGAATACAGGACGGCATCAAGTATTTGCGAACCAATAAAAATGTATTGAGACCAACCCTTGCAAAAGGCACGTTTACGATGTGTGTGGGTGCTCTGGTCTACATGCTGATTATTGTAGCAGAAGATGTTTTAATGATGGGCAGTATCGGCCTTGGAATTCTTTATGCAGCAAGAGGAGTCGGAACCGGAATTGGCCCGGTTGTGGGCAGAAGAGTTCTGAAAAGCGAAAGCACCTGGGTTAAAGGTATGGGGTTTTTCATGATTATAGCCGGATTGATGTACGCTTTTGTAAGCTATTCCGAACTTCTGTTCTGGATGGGGCTGTTTGTGATGCTGGCTCATATGGCATCGGGCTCGAACTGGGTGATGAGTACGGTTCTTGTGCAGAGGCGGGCACCGGATCAATACAGGGGGCGCGTGTTTAGTTTGGAGTGGCTGCTGTTTACGCTGGCACAGTCTGTATCGGTAACGGTTGCCGCACTTATACTGGAGTTTGATATTCTCTCGCTCAGGGAGACGATGGCCCTCTTTTCCGGGCTGCTGGTCATATCCGGGATATTCTGGCTGTTTAAAATTGCACCGGCCGAGGAGAAGGATCATAGAGATCAGAAAATGAGTAGCGAAGCAATGCGTTATTAAATCGAATCAGTGAAGAGTTTTTTATTCGGGACGGGCTTGCCGTTCCTCAAGAGGAGATTTCTTGTGATCATATAACGGTTTGGTGGCTAACTGGCGGGGCAAGAATCTTTCCAAAGCCCGAAATCCAGAACCCGTCCGTTTGAGCAGCTGGTTATGGCTGCGAACGGTCTTGTTCAGGACTCGTTTACCTTGTCAAGTACCCGTTCAATCAACTCTTTCGAAATCCGAAAGTTTGTTTTCTGGATTTTATCAATGATTGGTTTAACTGCTTTCAGGTGGCCTTTGTTTTTTGCTGTAGTTAACACACCAAGAGATCCGGTTACCAGGATACCCATTTCTTTCGCTGCTTTTCTCCCTTTGATTTCATCTATGATTAAGAGTGAATCTTCATATTCAGAGGCTAATGCAATGCTTGTTGCTTCACCCGCATCCAGGTAGCCGGATAATCCTTTATGCACATCTGTTTTCAGTTCTACAACTTCAATCCAATCCGGAACCGGTTGATTGAACTCTTTTAAAACGATATTTGTGATATGTAACTTGCCGAAAAGCTTTTTAAGAAGATCAAGCTCTCCGATTTTGTAGAATAGAATTAAGCAGCTTGTGTCAGATACTATGACGTTGGGCATTTTCTATATCTTCGTCAAGTTCGTCTGCGGGATAATTGATCAGAGAAACGT
>LKNA01000105.1 GCA_001564065.1 Chitinophagaceae bacterium T5-Br10_B2g13 | reverse complement strand
TATCCACAGCCAAGAAGCTGAATATTGAAAAATTGAAACGGCTGTTTCAGAAACTCAGAGATGATGTTGTTGAACCCCTGGTAATTCGCAGAACCAGAACGGATCTGATTAAGAATGATGAGTACCTGGCTGATATGAAACAGCAAGGGTTAACTTTTCCGAAAGTGGATGACCCCATTGCCATCCGTTATGAGTTGGATGAGGATTTAACTGCACTATTTTTTGACACGGTAAGCCTTATTACCGGACTGGACGAGTTTGGAAATGAAACCGAAGGACTTGGTTACTATCGGTACAGAGCCATCGAATTTTTAGCAAACGAGGAAGATCGTAAAATCTATGGTAATGTTGGTCAGATTTCCGGCCGCTTATCAGCAATCATGAAAACACTACTCGTGAAGCGACTCGAAAGTAGTTTTCATGCATTTACTCAATCGATTAAACGTTTTCATAGGTCGATTGAACACATGCTGGAGATGTTTGAGAACAATCGGGTTTTTATCGCCCCGGATCTGGATATCAATAAACTGTTGGAAGAAGGATACAGTTATGATCAAATTGAAGAGAAAATAAATGACCGGGAAGGAAATAACAGAGAGTTCACTTCTGATGCATTTGATGAGAAATTCATTGAGCTGCTTAAGGGAGATAGAGAAAAACTCAAACAACTTGTAGAGCGCTGGTCAGATGTTCGGGAAGATCCAAAACTGAATACGTTCATTGAAAACATGCAGGATCGGTTTTTAGATAAAAAGAAAAATCCAACCGGCAAGATTGTCATTTTTACAGAATCTAAAGAGACAGCTAAAGAGATAGCGGATAGGCTCAGAACCGTTGGTGACTATTCCATTCTGCGAATTAGTGCGGATAACCGAAAGCAAATGGAGAGAACCATTCAGAAAAATTTTGATGCAAACCTGGAGCCGGAGAAACAGGAGAATGAGTATGATGTCATCATTACCACTGAGGTACTGGCTGAAGGAATCAACCTGCATCGAAGCAATACGATTTTAAATTATGATGTACCCTGGAACTCTACACGTTTAATGCAGCGAATTGGCCGAGTGAATAGAATTGGTTCTACAGCAAAAAAAATATACGTCTACAATTTTTACCCTTCTGCACAGGGAGATTCTCAAATCCGGTTGGTGAATACGGCGCTAAGAAAATTACAGGCCTTTCACACAGCATTTGGCGAGGATAACAAGATCTTTTCTTTGCTCGAAGAGAAAGGAGAAGGAGCGCTTTTTGGCAATAAAATCCAAAAAGAAGAGAGCGAGATTTTAAAATATCTCACAGAGCTTCGGGAGTTTAAAAAGAAAAATCCAAAGCGTTTTTCTGTAATTTCAAAAATACCGAATAAAGCGCGATGTGGAAGAAAAGCCGGTGATAGAAAGCTTGAATTCACAAATAGTGAAAATGATGTCGTCTCCTATCCTATTGAGAAAACGTCACTGGCTTATTTGAAGAGTGATAATCATCCGGGCATCTTCTGTTTTGTAACAAAAGATCTGATAACAGAAGAGGTAAATTTCTTACAGGCCGTAAAACTATACAAAGCCGATGATGAGGAAAGCCCTATTCCGCTTCATGACCTGCACCACGAACAAACTCAAACAGGATTTAAGTTTTTCACATCGGAGAAGAATCAAAACCAGGTTCAGGATGTGTCTAAAAAGAATTTAAGCCCGGTGGAAAACAGGGCGCTGACCAATTTAAATGCCATTTTAAATGTGGCACCTACGGCTCAAAAAAGGCAGTCTATACAACGGTGTATAGACCTGATCAACAGAGGGCGTTTTGCTTCACGTGGGTTGCCCAAATCGGTGAATGAATACTTCAAAGCCAACGAAAAAAATCTGAAAAACATCAACGGATTTATGGATGGCCTTTTTAAGGAAGTTCTGGATCGATATGATCTTTCGATTCATGAAAATGAAGATTCAAAGAAGACAAATAACAGAGGTATTATAAATCCGGAAATTGTATTGACCCAAAGTTTTAGTTAATGAAAGGCCTGTCAGGTATTGAAAACCTGACAGGCCTAAATAACGGACCTTCAAAGTGGCCAAATCAAAGAATAAAAAAGTAGAAGTACAGGGAGCGGCAATCTCAATCATTGAGAAAGAAGAAGAGGATTATATATCCCTAAGCGATATGGTTAAAAATTTTGATGGTGGCTCTGCCCTGATCGAGCAGTGGCTAAGGAATAAAGATACTATTGAATTTTTAGGAATCTGGGAGCGTATAAATAATCCTGATTTTAAAACCCCCGAATTCGAGGGAATTAGAAATGAGGCCGGTACGAACCGATTTTATCTTTCTGTAAAAAAGTGGGTGTCTGCTACAAATGCTATTGGGATTTTTGCAAAATCAGGGCGCTATGGCGGTACATATGCCCAAAAAGATATAGCCTTTGAATTCGGGAGCTGGCTGAGCCCGGAGTTCAAATTGTATCTGATCAAAGAGTTCCAGCGGTTGAAAACAGAGGAGCAAGAAAAACTTTCAAATGAATGGAACCTGCATCGAACACTTGCAAAAGTAAACTATCGTATCCATACCGATGCCATTAAAGAGCATATAATACCGCCCAGGGTCACCAGGAAACAACAAGGATTAATTTACGCCTCTGAAGCAGATCTGCTGAATATGGCAATGTTTGGAATGACAGCTAAAACATGGAGAGAACAAAATCCGGACAAAGATGGCAATAT
The DNA here is from genome assembly GCA_001564065.1 of Chitinophagaceae bacterium T5-Br10_B2g13. Lineage (GTDB taxonomy): Bacteria > Bacteroidota > Rhodothermia > Balneolales > Balneolaceae > Rhodohalobacter. Next base: position 8,944 of record LKNA01000105.1, on the reverse strand, counting down.
TAGAGATCACAGCACACTTGAACAGTTACTGGTACTCGCCAATCTTGAAAGTTTGAATGCCGAATTTATTCGCATGGGCCTGCAATCGGGGGAACGGCTTAAAAAATTAAATACCACAGCTATTCGGCAGATGAAGTCACTTGCTTCATCCAAACCCGTAAAACAAATCCAACCTAAAAAGTAATCGATACCTATGGCATCAAAGGAGCAATTTCTTAAAGCACTTGCAAAACCATACGACCGAATTCTTTTCGCCAGGGATGTTTTAAAACCGGTATTTGGCAGCAATTTTACGCTGGAATCTGAGCTGCGCCCAACCCGTGAAGAGCCCAACAAAACAGAGAAGCAGTCAATTCAAAGCGTTGGATACTACGGTACGATTCAACTGGATGACGACCGGCCGGTTACATGCTATGAGATAGAATTGAAGCCGAATGTACGGATTGAACAAAGCAAAGTGACGATTCAGCAGTATGTTCGCAAACTACTTACCGCCGGACAGGCTGCGCTGGTTAATTTTGTGGCACCGGATGATAAAACACTCTGGCGGTTTACACTGGTTGCCAAAGACAGTGAGATCACAGAGGATGGCATTCAGGAGAAGCTTACACACGCCAAGCGATATACCTACCTGGTGGAAGCCAACCGTCCCAATCGCACCCTGGCTGAGCGGCTTGAAAAACTGGGTAGTGCCAAAGATCAAGATCTGGTCGCAATAACCGAAGCGTTTTCTGTTGAGGCTTTGAGCGATGCTTTTTTCGATGAGTACAAAGAGCACTATCAAAACTTTACAGAGTACCTGACCGGTAAACGGATGGTAAAAGAGAAGGGGAAATGGAAGGAGAAGAAAACCGGTGAACCAAGTGCATTCCTGAAATCTGTATTCAATGGAAATGAAAAGAGTGCCAGGGATTTTTGCAAGAAACTGATGGGCCGGCTGGTGTTTCTCTACTTTGTTCAGCGTAAACGATGGCTGGGTGCAACCAATCAGCAATATAAAGATGGTGATCCTGATTTTATCTTCAACTTATTTCAGACATCGGGGGGTGGTGACAGTTTTTATCCGAACTGGCTCTCACCGCTATTTTTTGATACGCTGAACAACAACCAGCGCGAAAACGAAGAGTACACCTTGCCGGACGGCACCACAACAGTTCACATTCCGTTTTTGAACGGTGGCCTGTTTGACAAGGACAAAGTGGATGAAAAACGACTGACGTTCCCTGCGCACCTTTTCCACAATTCAAAAAATCCGGATTCACCCAAAGAGCGCGGTTTCCTGGATTTTCTGAATTCGTTTAATTTTACGGTGTATGAAGACAGCCCCGATGACCACACCGTGGCAGTGGACCCGGAGATGCTGGGCCATATTTTTGAAAACCTGCTGGAAGAGAACAAAGAGAAAGGGGCATTCTATACGCCTAAGGAGATCGTACACTTTATGTGCCGTGAAAGCCTGATTGAATACCTCACCACTCACCTTGAAAAAGAGTACACGGTTTATAAAGAGATTGGAGATCATCAGGTTCAACTTTTTGGGAATGACGGCAAAACCGGCCAGTTAAAAATGGTGGAAGAGTTGGGCGACAAAGCACTGAACCGGGCCGATGTGGAGCAGATTGTAATAGAGAAAGATATTGCCAATCTGACCCGCGAACAGATTCTCCGGATTGATACCCTTCTCGAAAGCGTAAAAATTTGTGATCCCGCTATTGGATCCGGGGCCTTTCCGATGGGGCTTTTGCAGGAGATTTTCAGTATTAAAGAGATCATTGCTTACGAGCTGGAACTGGAGTGGAATGCGGCCGGGGTGAAAGAGAACATCATTCAGAGATCTATCTATGGAGTGGACATCGAACGGGGAGCGGTGGATATTGCACGGCTGCGGTTTTGGTTGTCTTTACTGGTTGAAGAAGTGAAACCAAGAGCATTACCTAATTTTGATTATAAGATCGTTGTTGGCAACTCTCTGTTAAGTAAGTTCAATGGGAAACCACTTGAAATTGATTGGACGGTTAGAGGCGGAAATGAGTATGAGAAAGAGATCGTGGATTTGGGTAATAAGATTGCAAAAAAGCAGAAAGCTTATTTTCAGAGCGAAAAAGACAAGCAGAAAATCAGTGATGACATCCGGGATTTAAAACTTGATTTGCTCGGAGCGCAATTACGGTTAAATAAAAAGAAATACGAACAAATAACCGTGAAAAGTGGCTCACTTTTCGGGCAAACGTCTAAAGAGAAGAAAAAGCAGGAAATAATTACCAACCAGTTTCTTGAGTACAAAGGTATCGAGAATGATATCAATGAATTGAAAAACAATAAGAACAAAACGTTAAACTATTTTGACTGGCGCCTGGATTTTCCGGAAGTATTGAACCCTTATCTTAACAATGAGCCAGGGTTTGATATAGTTATTGCAAACCCCCCGTATTTGAGAGTACAGGAAATCCAAAAAACGATGCCGGAGGATAAGAAGCTATTAGAAAAAAAATTCCGCAATGCGAAGGCTTCTTATGATTTAGCTAACCTATTTTTTGAATTAGCTGTAACTCTTGGAAAACCGGAAAGCAGCAATTGCTTTATTTTTCCTCACAAATTTTTCAATTCGGCAAGCACAAAAGTTTTCAGGGATTATTTATTTGAAGGGAAATACATTGATAAAATCGCCCATTTTGGAGCAAACATGGTATTTAATGATGCGGATACGTATACCTGTATTGCATTCTTTAGCTCAAGGCCCAACGAAGGATTCTGGATACAAAAGTTTGGATTGGGGGAGAATTACAAGAAGCTGATGGAAGAAAGTGACCGGTACAGTTTTGTTCCGTATTCGAAACTCAGGGAAGCCTCCAAGCTGTATGGATCAAATCAATGGGTGCTTTTTAACACAGACATTGAATATGATGTTTTTAAAAAGATTCATAGATCATCGATTAAACTTTCAAAAGTATTCAACATTTTTGTGGGTTTACAAACCAGCAAGGATACACTATATGTTTTAGAAAATGTATCGGTAAATGGAGATTATTTAAATGGTGAAATATTCCGTGGTGATCAAAAAGTTAAGGTGGAGAAGAGATTCTTTAAACCATTACTGAAGGGGAACGATATTCATCGATTCGAATCATTAGATCCGGACAAATATGTTTTTTTTCCTTATAAAATTGAAAATGGTAAGGCAAAAGTTATTGAGCTTAAAGAGCTAAAAAATAATTTTCCACTTACATATAATTATGTGATTACAAATGAAAGGGAGTTCAAAAAAAGAGAGAGTGGTAAAGCAGGAAAAATGAAATATTGGTATGAATATATCTACCCAAAAAATTTAACAAAGTTTGAACAGAAAAAGCTTTCCAGCATGGAAATTTGTGCAAATCATCCTAATGTTACTTTAGATGATTATGGTTTTCATCATTCAACAACAGTTTACAGCTGGGTAACAAAAAAGGAAGTTAAAGAGAGCTATGAGTTTTTCCTTGCTATTGCGAATTCAAATCTATTATGGTGGTTTTTATTGAACACCGGAGATACGTTGCAAGGCGATGCCAGACGGTTTAAAAGTAATTACTTGAACCCTTTTCCATTGCCAGAAGATATTTCGACAGAAACTGATCAAACTTTTCAAAACAAGGTGAGACATATCATGTCAGAAAAATCCACCGGAAAAGATACAACGGTACTTGAAAAGGAAATCGATGCGATGGTCTACCGCTTGTACGGGCTGACCTATGAAGAAGTAAAGGTAGTGGACGAGGAGTTTGAGATGGGGAGAGAGGAATATGAGAGTTTAGAAGTTGAAAGACTATGAGTGAAAGTGAAGAACAAATAGAGCCAGTATTTTCCGGTGATAATGCACTTAAATCACCAGAACAGGATAAATTTGGCCGAGCGGACTTTTCATACCGTATATCTGAAATTATAAAAAAGCGAAAAGAAGCAGATCACCTGACCATCGGTATATATGGCAAATGGGGAGAGGGGAAAACATCGGTCGTAAATTTTATAAACCATTATCTGGAGAAAGATGAGGACATTATTTGTCTGCATTTTAATCCCTGGAGATACAGAAATGAAGATGAATTATTAAACAGTTTCTTTAAGCAGTTTTCACAAGGTATCAGTAAAAAACTAAAAAAGAGTGGGGAGAAGGTTGCTAAAGCGATCCTAACCTATTCCGGTACGATTGTAGCCATTACTGAGCCAATTACTGGGTTGGCAATATTTAATACTGAGAAAATTAGCGGTTGGTTCAATTCAATGAAGGAATGGGTTGGCTGGAGCAAAGAATTAAAAGACAGTACTGACACTCTTTATGAATATTTGTCAAAAGATGAGACGCTGGAAAATCAAAAAGAGAATATCAATAAGGAGTTAAGAAAGACCGGCAAAAAGCATGTCGTATTTATTGATGATATAGACAGATTGGATAATGAAGAAATTCGAACACTGTTTCAATTAATAAAGCTTACCGCCGATTTCGACCATGTTATCTATGTACTTTCATTTGATCCGGATATGGTAGCTGCGGCTTTAGATAAAATATATCCGGGCAATGATGATCAGTCAGGTATGAATTTCCTGGAAAAAATTGTACAGGTACCATTGAGATTGCCAAAAGTTAGAGAAACGGATCTATTTAATGGAGTTTTATATCCTGGGATTGATAGAATATTGAAAACATACTCTATAAGCATTAGTGATGAACAGGCAAGAGATATCAGAGATGGAATTGAAAATGGATTAAAAAGCAGATTGGCAACGCCAAGAATGGTGAAGAGATACCTGAACGCTGTTACATTTTCTTTACCGATTTTAGATGGAGAGGTAAATGTTGTTGATCTCATCCTCCTTGAAGGGGTGAAAATTTGTTATCCCAAAGCGTATGATTTTGTCTTCAACAATAAGAGTGCATTCATTCAAAATCCTCAGGAATTTATGTTTCCAAGTAAAGAGGAAATGGAAAAGCAGTTTAAAGAGACGAGAGAGCAATTTTTTGAGAAATCAGGTGATGAATCTAAAACAATATTAGAGACACTTTTTCCACGGATTGGAAAATATCGCTTTTCAAATGTTTCCGAAAAAGAACTGTCCAGGCTACAGCGTGTTAGCTCCCGGTACTATTTTGAACGGTATTTTACCTATTCAATTCCAAAAGGTGATATTCAAGATCAAAAGTTCAGAGAGTTATTAACCGGAATAGATTCAAATTCATTGGAAGTATCTGTTTCACTTGCAAAGGAATTAATTGAATCATCAAATGGTGATGTATTCGTAAGAAAAATTGAAGAAAACATTGAGAATATATCCAGCAGTGATGCTTATTACTTCGCATTACTGCTCTCCGATCTTGGTTCGTATTTCAAAAAAAATCGATCAATTTTCACATTTCATTCTCCTTTGAGAAGAGTTGCAGACCTAATAAAGGAATTTATACTAAAACAGGAGAAGGACGAGAGATTTCCATTGAGTGAAAAGATTATTAATGAATGCCCTAACATTGTTTTAGTTACAGAGGTAGGGAGAAATCTTCATCCCAAAAACAATAAGGAGCAAATATTTTCGAATGAAGATCAGGAAAAACTGGAAAAATTAGTCTCGGGTAGAATTAAAAAAGATGCAGAAGATAATGGGCCTTTTTATGAGAGAGAAGAAACGAAAAGAGATACTGTACTGCTATTTAATATTTGGAAAAGCGGGGCACTAGAAAATGAAGTTTCAGATTACATAAAAAGTCAAATTGGGGACTCACCAGATAAAGCCATTCAATTTCTCAAATCATTCATGGCAAGTGTAAATTCTTCGGAACATGGATATTTAGAGCATGGCCACTTCGAGTACAGTGAATACAGTTATGTTAAGAGCTTAATTGAACCGGGTCTCATTTACGATATCCTTTTGCAGGAATATGAGTCAGTAATGACCAACCCAAAAGATGTGAAAGTCATCAAGTATGAAGGTGGATTTGTTAAGGGGTTAGCTCAAAAGTTTTCGTTTTATTATCAAAGAGATAAGAATGAAAATACCCCTGAAGCATGAGTATTTCAGTACTTTATAATTAAATATTCCCGATAATTAAATTATATATTTTACACATGTTCGCTATTAGCGAACTTTTTTGTAGTTTAGAAACGTTTACTAAATGAAAGTAAGTTTAGTCAAAGAACAAACCGTACGTAATTACGCAAGAAAGCACGCTGAGGCTAGGGCTTCATGTGCAGATTTTATCAGCAGAATTAAAACAGCCGACTGGGAAAAACCTGATGATATGAAAGCGACCTTCGGAAGTGTGGATATATTAGGGAAAGGAACCTACAGAGTCGTATTCGATATCGGAGGAAACAATCATCGCTTTATTTGTAAGTATCGATTTGGTAAAACGTCAGTTCGGTTATATGTCCTTTGGTTAGGTACTCATGCTGAATACACGGCCTTATGTGATAAAGAGCAACAGTATACAGCGGATAATCACGAAAAATATATTTAAAAGAGTTATGGGAACACTGAAATATACCGTCATTAAATCTGAGGAGCAGTACTACGAATATTGCAACTTATTAGAAGAAATTGATTTTAGTGACGAAGCTGATGAAAGAGAAGATGAGATTGAACTTCTTACTCTTCTCATCAGAACGTGGGATGATGAACATCGATTAGCCCCGGAATCAGATCCGGTAGAACTTATCAAATCGTTGATGAAAGAACACGGGTTATCACAAAATGATCTTGCAAAGATTGCAGGGGTAGGGAAAAGCTATATCTCTGAAATTCTGAACTACAAGAAGAGAATGTCTAAAAAAGTGATTCGGAATATTGCCGACCGGTTTAAAATTCAGCAAGAAGCATTAAACAGGCACTATCGCCTTGAAGGTGAAGGCAAATTTGAAGAACAAGGCTCTCGAACAAGCCGAATTTACGATTTTAAAACTGGCGATTTAGTGAGCTATACTGAATCAACATACGGATTGGAAGTTCAAACTGAAGATGCGAATTATTCAATAGCAAAGTAGGAATGGAAGATAAAAAGAGTGTGAATATATCCTTCGGGCTAAATTCGTTTGAAATTGAAGAATATGAATTTAAGAAGCCTGATAAGAAACAGGATGTAAACCAGTTAGGTTATCAAATTCAGTTCAGGCCGGAAATTGACGTCAATAATGATATTTTCATTATTGAAATGAAGGTTCAGGCCAAATTTGGAAAAAAATCCAATGAAGTAATTGGGGCAATACATACAAAGACAAATTACAGAGTAACACGGTTAGAAGATTTGGTAGAAAAAGGAAAATTGGAATTGCCCAAAAACCTGGCTGTGACATTGTTAAGTATTGCACTCTCGACAACTCGTGGAGCTTTGGCAGCAAAATCCGAAGGTAACATTTTGTCTGAAAATGTTATGCCTCTCATTAATCCGGAAGAGATGTATGAATCCTCTCCATTAAAAGATCCTATTGAATTAGAGGAAAAAGGCGAAGCATCCAACCAATGAAATAAATAAATAGTGCTGATTTATGGCAGAACGCCGATTAACCGCAGATAAGAAAGTTCAAATTAATCGTTTGGTTGAGATTATAGAAAGCTTTTTGCCAATCTCAACTTGGGGGAAATCTGCCAATTCATTTAAAACAATATTTAAAGAGAGCAGAGTACATTCCTATCTGGATAGAAAAGGTTCTAAAAAACAACGGCTGATATATGGCTTTGGCAAAGTTTATCAGCAGCATTTACGACTGCCTTACACAATTCTACGCAAAGTCTTAAGCCAGGGCGAACAGTACAGAAAGCATAAACGAGTCCCAATCAAGCCTGAAGAAATTGATGAACTTCGGGATTGTCTGAAGAAATTAGAATTAAACCTTGATGCTGAACTTTCAGCCATTGAACTAAACCCTGATTTACCTGAAATACAGGTACCGCCAAAAGATCTTGTAGAAAGACTTGAAAATCACCCACTGGTTGAAGAAATACGCAGTGATCCACTTCAAAAGTTCAAGGATGGGCATTTCAATGAGGCTGTGCGAAAGGCGTGTGAAAAGTATGAAGTGAAAGTTCAAGGGTTGAGTGGAAACTCTTCAATCGGTTCAAGTTTGATGGGGCAGGTATTTAATCCACAAAGTCCTGCAGTAACAATTACTACTGGAAGTCAGCAAAACACCACTACAATTCAGGAAGGGTATCAGAAACTGGCCATGGGTATGATGTCAGGCATTCGAAATATCTTTAGTCATGGTGATGAAGATCGCCGGACTCCGGAAGAGGCTTATGAGATGCTGCTGTTTGTGAATTGGATGTTTAGAAAGTTAGATTCTTAAATAAAATAATAGTCAAATGTCCGACATCAAACTATTCCAAATCCAAAACGACACTGTAACTGAGCTCACGGGTTCGGCTGTTAAAATTGAAAAGTCTCTTCAGGATCAGATTGAGAAAAATTTAGATACATATCTCGGAGTGCGTTTTTTGTCCACTGAATATTCAACCGGTGTATATCACGGCGGACGCATTGATACACTCGGTATTGACGAGAACGGCAGTCCAGTCATCATTGAGTACAAGCGGTCGATGAACGAGAATGTGATTAACCAAGGGCTTTTCTATTTAGATTGGCTACTTGACCATAAAGCTGAATTTGAACTGCTTGTGATGAAGAAACTTAGCAAGGATGATTCAGAAAATATAGACTGGTACAATCCACGCCTGCTTTGTATTGCCGGAGATTTCAACAAGTATGATGAACATGCCGTCAAGCAGATGAACCGAAATATTGAGTTGATTCGATACCGGCGGTTTGGTGAAGATCTGCTTCTGTTGGAATTAGTTAATGTGGCAGAAGCCAAAAATAATGGAAATGGTTCAATATCATCCTCATCATCAACATCAAAACAAGAGTACAAAACGGTTTCTGAATACCTGAATTCTGCTAATCAGGAACTTACAGACCTTTACC
>LKNA01000037.1 GCA_001564065.1 Chitinophagaceae bacterium T5-Br10_B2g13 | reverse complement strand
TGGCCAACTTCCTGTCAAACCTGCTGGCCGGGTTGGCCGCCTACTCCTTCTTTCCAAAAAAGCCAGCTATTAAGTATGATCCCGTCCATACAAACCAATTAAGCATGATTTAGAATCGAACTCAGGTTATATCTGATTAAAATATGCTAATTTCAGAAACGGTCTTTTAAAAAACCGTTTCTGAACTGTACTTTTTCCAACTCTATTTAAATGCTTACAGAGAAACTGGTTAAAAGATTGGGTAGCAGATGAAGTCGCAAACGAGACATATACAACTTGCCGGACAGCTATTTGAGGCGGTTCAAAAAAAGCAGGTCTTTACCGATTGCAAGCAGTTTGTGGATATGGTGCCGAAAGACGATCCGGAGCGTATTTTGCGGCTATGGGAAAAGCTTAAAGATGAACCCATTTTTGACCTGAAAACATTTGTTCTCACCTATTTTGAGGAACCTGAAGAGTTTTCTCACGTTTTAAATATTGAAAGAAAAAAAGCCTGCAGAGATCAGATACGATCAATGTGGAGCTCACTATTTAGGAAACCGGATAAAGCTGTTTCCGAATTTGACTCTTTAATACCGCTACCGCATCCGTATGTAGTATCGGGCGAAAACTCCAGGGAAGTGAATTACTGGGACAGCTACTTTTTAGCCCAGGGCCTCAGGGCAGACGGTCACGAATCTATGATTCTGAACATGATCCGTAATTTCAGCTTCTTGATTAATGAAATGGGGTGCATTCCGGGAGGTAACAGGGTTTATCTGTCTGACCGATCTCAACCTCCCTTTTTTACGCCTCTTGCGGAGATGGGAGTAAAACTGTTTGGTGATGATTTGCTAAGTGAGGTTCTCCCCTCAGCCGTGAAAGAGTATAACTTTTGGATGGATAAAGATGAGGGCCGCGAGAAACATGCCGTCTCTTTTTCAACTGAAAAAAGAACCGGTATCGATGAAGAAGTAGAAATAAGCAATCATCATCTCAATCGATACTGGTCAGATCTGGAATCTCCTAGACAGGAGCTTTGGAACAGAGATCAGGCCGAAGCTAAATCACATGATGAAAGCCGTGCGAACAATCTTTACAGAAATATTCGGGCTGCAAGTGAATCGGGCTGGGAATTCAGCAGCCGTTGGCAGGCGCAATTTAGTGAACGCCGGATTGTATCTGCTACAGATATTTTGCCGGTAGATCTCAATACGCTGATATGGTATATGGAGAAAAAAATATCTGAGTGGAGCCTCAAGACCGGTGACGAAAAGAGAGCGAGAGACTTTGAACGAAAAGCGTACCAACGTAAAAAATCGATTGTTGATCTGATGTGGAGCAAGCCGGAAGGATTCTTTTTTGATTATAATGTGCGGACTAAAAAGCGGTCTGATAAATGGACTCTTGCCGCCGTATATCCACTCTATTTTGGCCTCGCCAGTAAAGATCAGGCAACAAAAGTAGCGTCACATCTGGAACGAAGATTTCTAAAGAAAGGCGGGTTGGTTACCAGCCTTAATGAGTCCGGACTAAAATGGGATGCTCCATACGGCTGGGCTCCGCTGCACTGGATGGCTGTGGTGGGTCTGAACAAGTATGGTTTCGATCGCTTATCTGGTGAAATAAGCAAACGGTGGAGAGGTCTGGTAGATCAGAAGTTCCGGCAAACAGGTAAATTGACTGAAAAATATAACGTGATTGATCTGGATCGAGAGAATGGAAACGGTTTTGCAGCCGGTAAAAATGCCTATGGCTGGACGAACGGCGTGTACAGCGCACTCGACGAAATGTCAAAAGAGTAAAGCATATCCCTGAGAGTGAACATTATTTCATGTATTTTGTTCTTCTGATGAATTTGATGATGAACAGAATATGCGCATAAATCGCCTCAAGCTTCGAAATTTTAGAAATCACATCGATACGGAAGTTCGTTTTGCTCCCCGCATCAACCTGATTACGGGGCAGAACGGATCTGGAAAAACCAATCTTATAGATGCCATTCACTACCTCTGTATGAGTCGCAGTTTTGTTGCTTCCAGCGATATGTATGTTCCCCATCACGATGAGAAGTATTTTATGATAGACGGAGATTTTGAAGGAGAGATCCGATCTTCGTTTAAAGTGAGCTGCAGCTACTCGAAAGGCGATGGGAAAAAGATTTTTGTAAATGACAGCCCGCTGGATCGGCTTTCGGACCTGATCGGGATGGTGCCTGTTGTGGTGCTGAGCCCGGAGGATAAAAAGCTGACCAGCGACGGACCGGCTGAGCGCCGCTCTTTCCTGGATTCGTTGATTAGCCAGATATCGCCTAAGTATCTTCGGGATCTGCTGAAATTCAGAAAAATCAGAAAACAGCGCAACAAACTGCTTCAGGAATATCGTGGTTCACTGTCTATGCTAAAAACATACCTTGAACCCTGGGACGAACAGCTGGCAGATATTGGGGCATCCATCATTTTTAAACGCTCTGAGGTTCTGAAGCAGTTTAAACGATATCTTGCTCTTCAGTACCGATCCATTTCTGAACTAAAGCTGGAACCGTCTCTTGATTATCAGACAATCTGCGAAGATCTTGCATCCGCTGATGTAATCCGGCAAAAATACCTCGAGCTGCTCGACGATAACTTTGAAAAGGAAGCAGAGCGCGAGCAGACACTGATTGGGCCGCATCGTGATGAAGTGGTATTTTTTCTGGATGAGATGGAGTTGCGAAAATATGGTTCCCAGGGACAACACCGCCTCTTTTCGATGGCTCTGAAAATGGCACAACTCTTTTACTACACGGATGAACTGGATGATCTTCCGATTATGCTACTGGATGATGTATTTGGGAATCTGGATCAGCATAAAATTGACGTAATTACAGAGACACTGACGAAACACAGCGGACAAACGTTTATTACATCAGCGACCGACCGGCCTTTTACGGTCAGTCAGTTCGAAGAGAATGATGACAATGCGTGGTACACTGTACAGGATGGCAAGATTTCAAAAAAATATTAAGTGGTTATGGCATTTGGAAAGAAACCGGAATCGATAGAGCATCTGCTGAAAAATTTTCTGAAGAAAATTCCGCAGAAGACGGAACTTCGCAGGGGTATGGTGCTTCACTTTTGGCCCGAGGTGGTTGGAGATAATATCAGCTCTGTTACCAAGAATCTAAGGTTTGAAGGCGATAAGCTGTTTGTAAATGTTGAAAGTGATGTTTGGCGGCACGAAATTCATGCAAACCGATACTCTATCGTTAAGCGACTGAACGATAAGGTTGGTTCAAAAGTAGTAAAAGAAATTGTTGTGCGAGCTTAAATTAAATCTGCATATTTAGCCTATGAATTTATGGAACTTCATAACCGAGCGATTTAAGACATTCTTCTCTTCGGCAGAGGGTGAAGCGGAGGACCCTGATGAGCATAATTTCTTTGCCAGGGAGAAGGTGATCGCGTTCAGTATCGCGTTTGTTTTTGCTTTGAGTTTATGGTTTGTAGTAAATATGAATCGCGATTTTAACATCACGGTTCAGGTCCCAATCGAATTGACCAATTTGCCGGAACACCTGGCTTTGCGAAGTGATGTACCTGAAGAGGTTACGGTTAACGTAAGCGGTGAGGGATGGAACTTGATATCCCTCTACAGAAACCCTCCAAAAGTGAGTTTGAGTGCAGAATCTCGTCAGATCAACCTTTTTGAGCAGATCCGGAATATGTCGGGTGCTTTTTCTGATTTAAGTGTAATGCAGGTTGATCCTATCATGTTAACTATTGAAACTGAAGAGAAAGCAACAAAACGGGTCCCCATAGTCCCTCTGATAGATCTTAACTTGCAAAACCGCTATGGATTGATCGGAGATCCAACAATCAGCCCTGACAGTGTTACACTTACCGGCGCAGAGTCGAGGCTGCAGGAAATTTCGCAGTGGGAAACCGAAGAAGTCTCTTTTGATGACGTTTCAAGAAGCATGGAGAGGAAAATAAATCTGAGAACCCCCGGCAGCGGAATCATTTTAAGCATGAATGAGGTAGACTTTCAGGTTAATGTAGCTGAATTTACGGAAGCTGAAATTAGAGTACCGGTTAGAACAAGGAACATGCCTTCAGGAAAAGCCGTCTCGTTTAATCCGTCATCGATCACAATTCGCTACGATGTGCCTATCCATCAATATTCAGAAGTGCAGGGAATTCGTCCATTTGCAGTTTATGTAGATTATGCTGATCTGGAGGCCGATGACACGGGATTTATTACTCCAAGAGTTGAAAAAATTACAGACGATTTTGATGTGCGTTTGAGAAGTTTTCAGCCTCAGCGAGTCTCCTACTTCAATATTATTCCGGATTAACGGATCATTACCCTTCGGAAATCAGCTTCTCTTCAAACGGTCGGATTACATCTTCCACCTTTTTTGTGCCGTTGAACAGAGCCAAAATTTTCAACATCACTTCGTCCACCAATACATCGGGACAGGAAGCGCCGGATGTGAGCGCAATTTTGAGATCGTCCTGATCTTTTGGAAGCCAGTTTGCTGTCTTCTTCATTTCTTTTTCCCACTGATTAAAGTGGTGAATTTCTTTCGCTGAATCGAACTCTTCTGCATCGCGAATGTGGTAGGTTGGGCAGTGATCTTCCAGGATTTCCACCAGGTGCATTGTGTTCGAAGAGTTGTAACCGCCAACAACAATGGCCAGGTCCGGCTTGGCATCAGCCAATGCGTAGGTGGCCGACTGATTTTCGTTTGTTGCGTAGCAGAGCGTGTCTGAGGTGTCGGCAAAGTGATCAAGTACATTCTCCTCACCGAATCGCTCTCTGGCTGCTGCTTTCAGGATATCCATTACCTGCTGTGTTTCGGTGGCGAGCATGGTAGTCTGATTGATCACACCAAAAAACTCCAGATCTTTCAACGGGTTGAAACCATCTGTGCTTTTGTGCCCGAAATACTTCTCGAAATCTTCGATCGGGCGCTTTTCGGTCATGATATCGGCCAGAATTTGAGCCTCTTCAGGATTCAGCACAACAACGGTTGGCGAATGATCGGCGCTATGCGAAAACGTGGCACGGGTTTCTTCGTGTTGATGTTTTCCGTGAACGACTAAACTGTACCCTTTTTTTCCGAGCTGATTTCCACGTTTCCATACCTTCTCTACAAACGGGCAAGTAGTGTTGTATTGGTAGGGATCGATTCCCCTGGCCTTCAATTTTTCACCAATTTCGAGTGTAGTTCCAAATGCGGGGACAATCACTACATCGTCTTCAGAGAGATCCTCAATCGGAATTCGAACCGAACCATCGGTATCAAATAGAAATTTTACGCCGCGTTTTTGGAGATCCTCATTCACCGTAGGGTTGTGAATCATCTCGCTGAGCAGATAGATATTCTTGCCCGGATTTTCTTCAACCGTCCGGTAGGCGATGTCGATAGCGTTCTCCACACCGTAGCAGAATCCAAAATGGCGCGGAATCAAAAAAGTGACCGGCCCAAAATTCAATTCGGTCGGGGCAAGATCTTTCTTTCGAGGATCGGTGATTTTATTCGCCTCTTTTACTTTTCGGATGATTGGCGATTTAAACATCGCCGGAATTTCAAACTCTTTACGGGCCATAGAATAAATTAGGTCTCAAAATTTCGTCAGAATCAAAAAGATACAAAGTTCATCAGAGAAACACGTGGCGAATGGGGATGGTTCAATATGGTGTGATGAATTTTTTATGAAAAAGGCTTGCGCCTCGTTGTTTGCGGCTTATGGCGCTATTTTTAAAGTGTTCTTGGCTTAGGCTTTATGTGTAGACATAGATTATGAGAAATGAACCTTTTCAAAATAGGGAGAAGATTAATATTTGCAGTGGCAACGCATCAACTTAAGTTCGTGATATAAATTTGCGCTCTGTTCAGCGTTGTAATATTCCATTCTTACACCTGATTTTCTAATTGAAAGTGTAAATTTTTAATATCATTTTTTTTACAAAAGAAATAAAAAGAAGAGGTTATGGGTAGTCTAAGATTCACCGGTGATGATAAATATGTGAAAATTTACAACGTCACCTTGATATTGCTGGGACTATTTCTTTTGGTTGGAGCGATTTACAGATACCAATCCGTAGGTATTGATTTCAGTTGGTTTACGCACATATTTGCAGGAATATACGGGGTGGCTGCAGGATCAAGTGTAATATTTGGAAATAAAAATCCTTTATCGGCAATAATTATTGATGATGAAAAAATTAGCTCTGAAAGTCCTTTAGAAAGTTCATTTAAGTGGGCGCACCTTAAAAAAGTAGAGCTGGAGAAAAAAAGGATTAATCTCCAGTATGCAAAAACCGGGATCACAGGTTCATTGAAAATTCCATTTACATTACGCTTCAAAAATTTAGACCGCTTAAGTACAGCTTTGGCTGAAAAGTGTAAGAATAATGAAATTGAGTTTGTGAATAAGCTAAAATAAAATTGATCTAAAGTTTGTATGACTCCTTGATTGTGCCGGAGCGGTAAGCCTTCAGCAGATTTTTCAGATCATTTATTTTTTCTCCGATTTCCTGTCCCTTATCTGTATCCCGAACCCGGATTCTTTTTCTGTTGTGCTCCAGAATCTCTGTCTTGGAATGAATATCCTGTGCTTTTTCAATGGCAATCTGTGTAGAATCAAAGGATTCGTGAGCAGCAAGAAGAAGACCATAGGAGTTGAAAATAAGCGTA
Organism: Chitinophagaceae bacterium T5-Br10_B2g13; assembly: GCA_001564065.1. GTDB lineage: Bacteria > Bacteroidota > Rhodothermia > Balneolales > Balneolaceae > Rhodohalobacter. The sequence continues at coordinate 25,099 of LKNA01000037.1, read as the reverse complement.
TACCCTGCAATCCCGGTTTTTTCCTGATAAGCCTTGGCAAAACCGCCGTCAATAACCAATAGTTTTCCGCCGGCTTTAACTGGGCTCTCTCCCTTTTTCACTTTAACCGGAACATGCCCATTGATGATATGACCAGTTTCGGGATCAAGACCGAATTCAGTTAAAATCTTTTTGGCTACCTCTTCATCCGTTCGGAAATTATAGTAAGGATTCATCTCTTCGGTGTGAGTTTCGGAGTCACTGATGAAATAGCGTTCAAACGTAGCCATCTTCGATTTACCAAAAAGTGGGGATTGATCTCCACTCCATAGATACCACATGGTGTCCTGTCCATACTGTTTTTTCTCAGGATCATCGGTTGTAAAGTAACCCTGACGAGCCAATCGCTCCAGTCTGTCCATAAACTCTTTTGGACTGTGATTGACATTATCAAAGCTAAAGTGGCGAAGCTTTCCGCTATTGGTCATTGGTATGCAGCCGTGATAGAGCAGGTTACCGTTGTATTTTAAATACATACTTCCCTTTGAAAAGAGAAAGCGAACATGTTCCTGTAACCGTTCACTGTTGGCAAATGAGAGGCGGAATTTTTCCATTACCAACTCCTCCTGCTCAGAGAGCGTATAAGGGTCTGCCGGATCGATTGTTGGGAAATGATGATCCAGCAGCGGGTATGAGTTTTCACCTATCTGAACTGTACCCGTCTCAAAATCTATTTTATCCAGTAACAAGCGGTCTTTCATTCCAAAATGGGATCGTCTTTTAACAATCTGCCCTTCCAGTTTCAGCTGTATGATGGTTATGGCCTTGTGCATTCGAGCCATCAGGAGTTGTTCATTTTCAGTAAATTCGTCTGTATTTCCTTTGGTTCTGAACTGCTCGCAGGGATCATCCCCATAAACATCCATTGCAAGCGACACCAGCGGAAGCATGCTGATGGCGTAGCCGTTTTCGAGAGTCTCCATGTTCGAGTAGCGAAGGGAGACACGAATCACGTTTGCAATGCAGGCTTTACTGCCTGATGCGGCACCCATCCAGACGATATCATGGTTTCCCCATTGAAAATCTACCGAGTGATAGTCGAGCAGCGTATCCATAATGATATGTGCACCCGGCCCGCGATCGTACACATCCCCGATCACATGCAGGCGGGCAATGGCCAGTCGCTGAACCAGCTCAGACAGGGCAATAATAAATGCCTCCGCTCGACCGGTATTGATAATGGATTCAATAATGCTGTTGTAGTACTCCTGACGGTTAACGGCACTTTCCTGTTCATGCAGAAGCTCTTCGATGATGTAGGCAAAATCTTTCGGCAACGCTTTTCGTACTTTACTCCTGGTATATTTTGATGAAGAGATACGGCATATTTTAATCAGTCGGAAAAGAGTAATCCTGTACCATTCATCCTTGTGCTCGACATCTTTTAAAATGAGCGGGAGTTTTTTCTGCGGATAGTAAATGAGCGTAGCCAGGTTCTGTTTCTCTTGTTTCAGCAGAGTGTCCTGGAAAATCTCCTCAATACGCCTTTTTATTGAGCCCGATCCATTGCGAAGTACATGTAAAAAAGACTCATACTCCCCGTGTATATCCGATATAAAATGCTCCGTACCTTTTGGGAGCTCCATGATGGCACTCAGGTTAATGATTTCGGTAGAAGCAGCCGGTATCGTCGGATACTGTTTAGCAAGCAGCTTCAGAAAACGCATTTCTTTATCAGACAGATCCATAGGATTCAGAGTTTATGCAACGGTATTAGAGGTTAAACACTTACAAAGAAGCAAATTGCCTCAGATAATGCAACGAGGATCATTATTGAAAAACAGCCGGCCAGGTACAAATAGATCGATATAGATCAGGTTTATAACCCATTTGAGGGGTATGGCTGGATTAAAGAAGGATTGAGCTGGGGAGTTCTGATGAGCATTCTACTGCTCATCTTTTTTCCATTTATCTGAATCAATATATTCTCGCAGCAGGTTACTGTGCCGTTATTGGGTTAATTGTAGTAGGCGGTCTCCTATATGGCTTTACCATGAAACTATTATTTAGCCAAACCGGAATAAAAAAACCATTTAGCTATGCCAATGCTCAGAAAAGAGGAGGAGAAAAAAGTCACGAGATTTCAATACATCTTTAGCATCGGGCTGTTTTTAATTACTCTGCTGATGTGGTTGTTTTGGGAAACCAGTGCACTAACTGTGCTTATAACAGGGGCAGGGGCTCTCACTGTGATTTATAACAGACATCAGCACAAAGAAGGGAAAAATCCGTAGAGTGAAATAGATCCAGAAGAAACTAATTTTACAAATTCTTCTCTATAAATCGTGTACATTCACACTCTGACAACTCAACCAAATGTACACAACACATGAAGTTATCCTATCCGATTTTTGCCACCATTCTAGGTGCTATGCTATTTCTGGCCGGCGCCTGCAACACCTCACCCGAAACCGACTTTTCCGTAGAGTATGAGAAATTCACGCTAGACAACGGCCTTGAAGTCATTTTTCATAAAGATTATTCAGACCCTGTCGTAGCCGTTGCGCTGACGTTTCATGTAGGATCTGCCCGTGAACTTCCGGGTAGAACCGGATTTGCTCACCTGTTTGAGCACCTGCTGTTCCTCGAATCGGAGAATCTGGGTCGCGGCGGACTGGATGAGATGAGTGCCAGAATCGGGGGGTCAGGCGCAAATGGTTCTACCAGTCGTGATCGGACCAACTACTTTCAGACCGTACCGAACGATGCCCTTGAAAAGATGATCTGGGCCGAAGCCGATAAGATGGGCTTTTTCATCAACACCGTAAATGAAATGGTTCTGGAAAAAGAGAAGCAGGTGGTGAAAAATGAGAAGCGTCAGGGCGTGGATAATGCCCCATACGGCCACACCAACTACGTAATTGGTAAAAATCTCTATCCGGAAGGCCACCCCTACAGCTGGCAGGTAATCGGTTCGCTGGACGACCTTCAGGCCGCTACGCTTGATGATGTGGTGAATTTCTACAACACCTGGTATGTACCGAACAACGCAACTCTGGTGATTGCCGGTGATTTTGATTCGGATCAGGCCCGTGAGTGGATTCATAAATATTTTGATGAAATTCCTGCCGGAGATGAGATCGAACCGCTTGAAAAACAGCCTGCAGTTCTGGGCGAAACCAAAAAACTGTATCACGAGGATAACTTTGCGCGTCTGCCCGAAATGCGCCTTACATGGCCGGGCGTTGAGAACTATCATGATGACTCATATGCGCTTCAAATTTTGACTCAGCTGCTGTCGGACGGCCGTACGGCTCCGCTCTATGAAGTGCTTGTTGAGGAGAAAGAGCTTACCTCCGGTGTGGGAATGTTCAGCAGTAATTCGGAACTGGCAGGTGAAATATCCCTTCGTGTTCGCGCCTATCCGGGAGTGGACTTAAATGAAGCACTGGTTGGAGTTGAAGAGGCCTTCGCTCGATATGAGGAAAATGGATTTACTGAGCAGGACCTCGAACGGGTTAAAGCGGGTATTGAGACACGTTTCTACACCGGCCTTTCGAGCGTGCTGGGCAAGGCATTCCAACTGGCGCAATACAACATCTTTGCCAATGATCCTGGATACATAAATCAGGATATTCAAAAAACACTGGATGTGACACTTGATGATGTAAACCGTGTATACGAACAGTACATCAAAGATAAGCAGTATGTAGCCACCAGTTTTGTACCGCGGGGTCAGACGGATCTGGTATTAGCCGGTTCTGAAAAAGCGGAAGTAGTTGAAGAAGAGATTGTTCAGAGTGCCGAGGGAGAAGATTTTGTTCTGCCGGAAGATACCGATTTTGAACGCACACCTACCTCTTTTGATCGAACTCAGGAACCGCCTTACGGCCCGGAACCTGAGATAACAGTTCCGCAGGTTTGGACTTCTGAACTGAGTAACGGATTGCAGGTTTATGGAATTGAAGGCAGAGAGCTGCCTTTGGTTCAGTTTAACATCCGTATTGATGGCGGTCTGCTTGTTGAAAATCCTGAAAAAGCGGGCGCCGCTAATCTTCTGGCTGATGTAATGACGCGTGGAACAGCTAATAAAACTCCCGCCGAACTTGAAGAAGCAATAGCTCTATTGGGTGCCAACATAAATGTTAGTTCAGGCCGGCAATACTTTACAATTTCCGGTAATACGCTGGCGCGAAATTATGAGGCGACTCTTGATCTGGTTGAGGAGATTCTGTTCGAGCCGCGATGGGATGAGCGAGAGTTTGACCTGGCTAAGCAGAGCGTGTTAAGCCGTATTGCTCAGCAGCAATCGAATCCGAACAGTATAGCAACCAGCGAGTTTAATAAACTTTTGTACGGGGATGGACACATTTTATCATACAGTAGCCTTGGAACTGAAGAGACGGTAGAGTCTATCACTTTGGATGATCTGAAAACATATTATGAAACATATATTTCACCATCAGTAGCTACTTTTCATATAGCCGGTGCCATCAATCAGAGAAACGCTGTGGCATCGTTGTCTAAACTGGAATCACGCTGGGAAGCGAAGTCAGTGGATATACCTGAATTTGAGTTGCCGGAGCCGCCTGAGCAATCTCAGGTCTTTTTCTACGATGTTCCCAATGCATCACAGTCGGTATTGAGAATCGGTTATCTGGCTATGCCGGAAACGGATGAGGATTATTACCCCGCAACGGTTATGAACTATATTCTTGGGGGCGGCGGATTTGCGTCGCGTCTCACGCAGGAGCTACGTGAAGGCAAGGGTTACACCTATGGAATTCGCTCCGGTTTCTCCGCCAGCAACCTGCCGGGACCTTTTTCTGTGAGCAGCGGTGTTCGCAGCAATATCACGTTCGAAGCCGTGGAGCTGATCCGGGATATTATGACGGATTATCCGGAATCATTTACCGAACAGGATCTGGATAACACCCAGAGCTTTTTGCTAAAGAGCAACGCTCGCGCATTTGAGACACTGGGTGCTAAACTCGGTATTCTGCAAACCATGAGCGCCAACGGGTGGTCGGCCGATTACATCAACGAACAGCAGGATGTAGTTCGAAATATGACCCGAGAGGAGATCAGCGAACTGGCGAGCCGGTATGCAAATCCTGACCGCATGTACTATGTGATTGTAGGCGACGCCCGGACGCAGCTCGACAGACTGAGTGGATTGGGCTACGGGGATGCGGTTTTGTTGAATGACTAGTCTAAGCCACGGAAACACGGAAAGTTCAAAAGAAGATTTTTGGAGGAAGTTGATGGAGAAATCTCCCCTTGAGGGGAGTGTCCCGATTGCAGTTTGTCGGGAAGGGGGTTGTTGTTTTTATTTAATGAGTAGTTGTAAGGAATATCGAACCGCAGAATACTGAATATCGAATGTTGAAGTAACCTCACTTCGAAATTCGATATTCAGAGTTCGACATTCTGCGGTTCAGGCTACCGAGTTTTTTCCGCAGTTTTCACACTTCTCACAAAAATGGAAACCAGTTCGTTACACTCATTTAAGACTTCAGTAAAGGTTTCATAATCCATTATCAGGCCCGATTTTTTGATGATCTTCAAATTGATGAAAGTTTCCCGGAGTTCTTTTAGTGAAATTTTCATCTTATGAATAAAGTCTTTTCTCGATTCAGCACCTTGGGCTTCACCGTAATTGAGCGCGGGAGCCGTTCCCGATCTGATTATTTGTTTACCTAAATGATTGCCGGTGTAGTTTTTCGGAAGCTGTTCTGCAACTTTAATGATGTTTACTGCAAAATCAATTAGTCGGTCTTCAAGGTCATAAATTTTCATACTTATACTTCTTTCGCTTTATTCTTTCTATGTAAGAAACGTGAAGATGAGATTCCTTACAATTTTGATTCAATCAAAGAGAGGGGAGAACGTCGAACCGCAGAATACTGAATATCGAATATTGAAGTAACTTCACTTCGAAATTCGATATTCAGAGTTCGACATTCTGCGGTTCAAAAGATCTTAATCAATGAAGATTTTATTAAAACGTATAAAGAGTCATTAGTAGGTTCCGACCTTCCGTGGCTTATTCAAAATTGCACATTTACTCCAAAAGTATATTTTGAAAGGTGAATCCGACAACGCTCTATAAACCCATCGAACTGTGCCGGCAAGCTTAGTCGCTGCTTTATCGCTCATTCTCTTCTTTATCGGGTACCGATACTACTCGAAGTATCTGGCTGAAAAGATCTATCAGCTCAATCCAAACTTCATGACTCCGGCACACGAATTCAATGACGGTCGGGATTATGTGCCGGCCAATAAATTTGTACTTCTCGGTCACCATTTCACTTCTATAGCCGGTGCCGCCCCGATTGTGGGGCCTGCCATAGCTGTTTACTGGGGCTGGGTTCCGGCGATGCTTTGGGTGGTTTTTGGAACCATCTTTGCTGCTGGTGTTCACGATTTTGGAACCATGGTACTTTCAGTTCGCAACAAAGGCCAATCCGTAGGCACGCTTGCTGATAAACTGGTGGGTCGCCGCGGACGCCTGCTGTTTCTCTTCATCATCCTTATTCTGGTGCTCATGGTGAATGCCGTATTTGCCTGGGTAATATCGAACCTGTTTATCAGTTTTCCGGCCACGGTTCTCTCCATATTTATCCAAATTCCGCTGGCCATCTGGATTGGATTCCGAGCATACAAAGCGAGCGGAAGTATGATCATCCCATCGGTAATTGTACTTTTTTTGATGTACTTCACGGCCGTTATCGCCAGTTATGTTCCGATTCTCCAGATCGACTTGGTGCAATATTTTGGCGGGGAGGAGGCGATTTCATTTCTTGGACTTACCGGTGTTGAAATGGCATTTTTAACCTGGATTATCGTGCTGATGGTCTATGTCTACTTTGCTTCGACTCTCCCGGTCTGGATGCTCCTACAGCCCCGTGACCTGATCAACGCCTATCAGCTGATTTTGGGGTTGGCTATTCTCTACCTCGGCCTTTTTGTGATCAGTCCGGAAATTACCGCCCCACCGACGAACACAGATACAGGTGATGTAAGCTGGTTTCCGCTTCTTTTTATCACCATTGCCTGCGGGGCGATTTCCGGGTTTCACGGACTGGTCTCTTCCGGAACAACCGCAAAGCAGCTGGATAAGGAGACGGATGCCCGTTTCGTCGGATATCTGGGAGCGATTGGAGAAGGTTCTCTTGCTCTGATTACCATTGTGGCGATTGTTACCTATTTCAACACAACCGGTGAATTTCTGGACAACTACCACTCTTTTGAAGCAGCCGGGGCCTCAGGTTTGAATATTTTCGTTGAAGGCGCGGCCCGTCTCGCAACCGGTCTGATGATTCCACTGGAAGCAGCCCAAACGATTATTGGAGTTATTGTGATCAGTTTTGCGGCTACAACCCTCGACACCTCCGTCCGCCTGATGCGCTACATTTTAAATGAGCTCGGTGAGGAGTACAAAGTAAAACCGCTGACCAAGCTTCACACATCAACACTCATTGCTGTGGGAGCAAGTGCGGCTCTCGTTCTGTTGCCGGAGGGTCCGCGCGGACTGGGTTCCGGGGGATATATTCTCTGGCCGCTGTTTGGAACGTCGAATCAGCTGCTCGCTGGTATCAGCCTGCTTCTTATAACCATCTGGCTGAAACGGCTCGGCCGTCCCATTATCTACACGCTTGTGCCTATGATTTTTGTTCTGTTTATGACCATCTGGGCTATGGTTGAACAGGTTATTTTTGACTGGTCCGGCTTGGGCGAATCTGATTTCAATCTGCTACTGTTTTCATTCGGTGCTGTAATTCTCGGCTTTTCGATCTGGATTATACTCGAGGCATATGCTCTTTTCCGGAAGAAGAGTATGGAGTAGGGTTGCTGAGTAGCAGGTATCAGGTATAGAGTAGTAAGTATTGGGTACTAGCTTCAAGAATTCCAGAAATTCATAACATTTTGGCAGGCACATGAAAATAAAAGAAAATTATAATCCGTTCGACGGTTGCTTCATTGCTCGCGGAGTTCCGCTAAGTTAACCGCAGATTTACGCTGAGTATCTGCGATATTCAGCGAAATCATCTGTGCAAATCTGCGAGAAACAAAAAAGGGGTCTATGTAGATAATATTTTGGTTAGTTAGTCCAATACTTTATACCCACAAAAACCCATAGTAATAAATCCAATTCTTATTCTTACCTTGTGCACCTTCAACTGACGTTCGACGTTGACCTGCCCAACTCGGTACCTTTTTGCCTCTCTTCAGTAGTTCTCTCCTGAATGTTTGTAAAACGCGCTTTTGGCCAGGGAGTATCTCCGGAATGTTTAAAAACACAAGAGCGGAGCGATGCGCGTGGAGAGCGACAGACATTTATAACAGGATACCCAGGGTAGGTATATCAACATCCAGCTGAACGTTGTTCACTGTTGGCTGATCATCTATGTCCTGAGATCTTACTCAAACAAAAGACAACCAATGAAAAATTCTTCTTTTTCAGCGCTGGGAATTCAGCCTGAAATTCTCAAAGCCGTAAATGACATGGGCTTTGAAGCACCAACATCTATTCAGGAAAAGTGCATACCTCAAATTTTATCCGGAAAAGACCTGGTTGGCCAGGCACAAACCGGAACGGGTAAAACCGCCGCATTTGGAATTCCTGCACTTCAAATGGCCAATAAAGGCTCAAAATCTCCAAGTGTTTTAATTTTAACTCCCACTCGTGAGCTGGCAATTCAGGTTACGGGCGAACTGATAAAGCTTGCCAAACACGTCAACGGAGTATTTACCGTACCCGTTTATGGCGGCCAGCCCATCAGTCGACAGCTTAAAGCTCTGAAAAAGGGAGCTCAGATCGTTGTGGGGACTCCGGGCCGAGTCATTGATCACCTGAAACGAGGTACCTTAAAACTGGGCGCACTCGAAATGGTTGTTCTGGATGAAGCGGATGAGATGCTCAATATGGGTTTTCGTGAAGACCTGGAGCAGATTTTAAGCTACAGTAAAGGGAAATCGCAGACGGTCATGTTCTCAGCGACTGTACCGAAAGCGATTAAGAACATCATGAACAAGTGGATGGATAAGCCCGAAATGGTCAAGGTTGAGGGGAAAGCCCAAACAGCCGAAGGTATTGAGCAGTATGTGATGGAGGTTCGTGACTCCATGCGGGTTGAGGCGATCTCTCGCGTAATTGATATGACCGGCGCTAATCTGACTCTCGTATTTTCGAATACAAAACGCAGATGCGATTCGCTTGTACAGGAGTTTCAGGCCCGGGGTTTTTCTGCTGATGCCCTTCACGGTGATATGCGTCAGAATGTTCGCGATAAGGTGATGAATAAATTCAGAAACGGAAAGATCGAGCTGCTGGTAGCCACAGATGTTGCCGCACGCGGACTGGACGTGGATGATATTGATATCGTATTCAACTACGATGTACCGCAGGATCCGGAGTTTTATGTGCACCGAATCGGGCGAACCGCACGTGCAGGTAAATCAGGGATGGCCATTACATTCTCAACCGGAAGGAAGAGAAAAAGTATCCGTTTTATTGAGAAAATTATCGGAACCAAGCTGAGGCCGCTGCCGATGCCATCATCCAAAGAGGTGCAAATGTCGAAGATGGAGTCGCACTTGGATGAAATCGTGGACGTACTCCAAAAGGGCGGGCTGAGAGAGTATATTGATCAGCTGGAGCCGCTTGCAGAAGGTGACTACTCACCGATCGAAATTGCGGCCGCATTGATGAAGATGAAGTTTGAAAAATAATTAGAGTAGAAGGTATTGAGTAGCAAGTATCAGGAAATGCAAAAAGTTGCGTCCTGATACTATTCCTCAATACCCAATACCAATATTAGTTTCCTACAAAGAAGAGGCTGTTAGCAACGAGTAGCTTTCCATTCTCCCAGAACCCTCTGAATAGGGGATTCTCAATCATGTAAACCACCTGCCCGCTTCCATAATTCTGAACGCCGAAAGAGAGCGAGTTCTCAATCACTGGCTTGGCTTCAGCACCTACAAACCCGCTTCGATATGCGTTTTCACGAACGGTTCCAATATTCCATCCGCCATCCAGATAGCTGTAGGAGTCCGCGCTTAATTTAAGCGTGTAGTATTGCTCGTCGTAACCAAATGCCAGCGGATGTGTTGTGTCGAGAGTAACTTCAAACGCAGAACCTGATGTGGTTGTGCTGATATACCGCCTTGAACGCTCGCCGTACGGGGCCAGAAGATCTTCATTTGTCGGTTCAGAAGATTCAACATGCTTGCGTGTCAGTTGAAAGCCATTTCGATTGGTGAAGTTGCGATTGGCATTGCCAATTAAAATGAGGTTTCCACCGCTACGCACCCAGCCGGAAATTTTTTCAATGGCGCTGTCGGTTAATACACCGCTGTATGAGCCGGAAGGAAGCACGAGTGTATTAAAATCTGACAGGTCCGCGCTCATAAAATCACCTGTATCAATCAGGGTCGTTTTATAGTGCAGCTGCTGGTCGAAAAAGTGCCAGATTTCACCGGCGCTAAGAGACGATGTACCCTCACCCATCAGTACGGCAATTTCAGGCTTTTCGATAAAGCTTACATTATTTGACCCAAAATCTGATCCGGAAGTTACAAATCCTGTTGAAGCGCCGAAAAGATCCCTGTTGTGGTTATCTCCGGCTGTTCGTACGATTTCATCAAATGAGTCTCCGAGATGTGCATTGTTTCCGCGCAGGATAACAAGGGCACCTTTTTTGAATGACTGCCCCTCAATGACGAAATCAACCTTTGAAAACCGGCTTTTAACACCTTTTTGGGTGATTTCAGCCAGAAAACGGGCATCATCCATACTGCTCCAGCCGGTTACATAACCGTACGGTTTCTCAGCTCCGGAGAAGGATCCGTTACGGAAATCATCAGCAGTAATATTTTGATTGGGTGAAATATTAGACTCCAGTGCATAACCGTCCAGCCCGAAACGGTAGTGAGCTTCCCATGTGGTTATATCGTATGTGAGTGAATCAGACAGTGCCGGGTTTGGTTCAAAAAATACCCGGGCCAGCTGTCCTTGTGGCTGGTGCACACTTATGACAATATCATCTGAAGAGATGGATACCCGCTCATTCTGTCCGGTCTTGAAATTATAGGCATTTGTGTTTCGGTTCGAGCCTGCTGTTCCGTATTGGATTTTTTGGCTGTCCAAAAATCTCAACAGATGGTGAATTTTGTCCGGGTTGTTGTCGGACTTTACCACAAAAGATTTATAGGTTCCGGCCGGACTGTTAACGGCCTGATCAAAAAAGTTTTCAAACTCAGAAATAACGCGCTCTGCGTTCATGGCGGTAACTTCAACGGTAGACAGACCGGCTACGTGATGATGGGTTAAACGCTCTTTTAACGTCAGAACTTCACCCTCCTCGTTGTAAACGGCTGCTCCTGCACGGCCACCTCCGGCTTTTTCGTAGGTCATACCGATCGCACCATTATACGTTGGCCAGGTGTCGCCATAGCTGGGATAAAACAGATCAAACACTTCACGTGTGTAGTAGATCCATCCCTCTTCATCGAAATATCGGGTATGGTTTTTCCCGATAATAGTCTGAAACTCACTCTGCCAATCGGTAATAACCTCGTGATAAGGTTTTGCGGCAGGTGCAAAATAGTAGGGGGCGTTGTACCCCATCTCATGAAAATCGACGTGAACATGCGGCATCCACTGCTGATAAATTTCAATGCGTTGCTGTGTCTCTTTTTGTGTTTGCCACGCCCAGTCACGGTTCATATCAAAATAGTAGTGGTTGGAGCGTCCGCCCGGCCATGGCTCGCGGTGCTCCCGGGCAATCGGGTCGGGATTGTACTCGGTTCCAACTATTCCGTTGAACCAGTTTACGTAGCGGTCACGCCCGTCAGGATTGATCATCGGATCCATAACCACAACGGTATTCTGTAGCCACTGTTTGGTTTCGCTGTTTGTTGGGTCTACCAGCTCATATAGTGTCTGCATAGCGGCTTCGCTGGATGATGTTTCATTCCCATGAACATTATAGCTGAGCCATACAATTGCTTTTTTGTTGTCGGTTGCCTGTCCTTCTTCAAGACCGGTCAACCTGAGATTGTTAAGGCGAATCTCTTCAAGGTTTGCGTGATTCTCTTCTGTGGTGACAATCAGGTAGACAAGTTCCCTGTGCTGGTTGGTAGTGCCATATTGGTCAATGGTTGCCAGATTGGAGTTATCGGCTACATGGTTAACATAACTGATTACCCGGTGATGAGGCGTATATCGGTCGCCTAGTTCGTATCCCAAAAACTCTGCGGGAGACTGGAGCTGAGCGAATGCTCCGGTGGAGAAAAGGAAAAGTGTAAGAAATGCACTTATGCTTTTTAACTGTTTTTTCATAATCTAAGAAGCCTGTTGATTTGGTTGCAGCAAAATGTGCTACAACTTAATCAAAACCGATAACTGCTAAAAGCCCCCAATTGGTTTGAAACTCAAATTTACATTTTTTGTCCTCCTCTGTATTGTCTCATCGTCACTTTATGGGCAGTCTAATCTGCAGAATGAAGTTCGTTTTACAATTCTGCACACCAATGACGAACATTCACACCTGATACCGATCCCCGTGGTTGAGCATAGCAGGGAATTTCAAAGCACAGCTCGAGGCGGTATAGCAAGGCTGGCGGGCGCTATCAATCAAGTCAGGGATGAGAAGGCGGCAGCGGGCGAACCTGTTCTTCTGTTTTCGGGTGGCGATATTCTGGGCGGTCCCGCATTTGGCTGGCTTCCTTTGCGTGAAGGATTGGCTCCTGAGTTAAATCTCTTTCAAAAAATGGGGTACGATGCTGTTACTATAGGCAATCACGAGTTTGATTATGGTGCAGATGTTTATGCCAGGTATCTGCGGGATGCAGGATACCCGGAAGCAAATGATAAAACCGTGATTTTGGGAACCAATACCCGCCCTCCTCACGATCATCCGCTAAGTGAACGAGGTATACGTAACCATTTTGTTAAAGAGTTGGAGAACGGTTTGCGCATTGGAGTTTTTGGGTTGATTGGGAATGATGCAATATCAAAAACCGCTCAGCCGGGTCCTGTTGTATTTGATGATCCTATTGAGTCTGCCCGGAAAGCGGTAAGTGAACTTCAGGAACAGGGCGTTGATATATTGATCTCTGTAAACCACTCGGGAGTAGCTGAAGATCGGGAGCTGGCCAGGGCTATTCCTGAGATCCATGTTATTGTTGGCGGACATTCCCATACTCCAATACATCAGCCTATTATCGAGGGGGAGACTATCATTGTACAAGCGGGGCACTATATGCAATTTCTTGGAGTGCTGGAGCTCGCATGGAACACTGAAGAGAAAACCGTCCGGGTTTTAAATGAAGAGAATGGCAACCCCAATTTAATTCCAATTCAGGATGAAACCCCGATTGATTCCCTAATAGCTGAAGAAGTTGAAAATTACGAGAAGATATTAAACAACTGGTTAAGTGAATTGACGGCCGGTGGAATTGATGATGTTCGGAAAACTATTGCTTTCGCAGAATTTCCCATCTTGAGAAATGACCCACAGCGGGAATCAGCGATTGGTAACTTTGTGACAGACGCCATGAAATATTCTGCTGAAAAAGTGTTGGAACAGCCGGTTGATATAGCGGTTCAGGCCAATGGAGCCATTCGAAGAAATATTGAACCGGGAACAGATGTATGGAATAATGGAGAGATTACTTTTTATGATATGATGATGGCATTTGGGCTTGGCTCCGGAGATGACGGATCTCCGGGCTATCCGGTTGTATCTTTCTATTTAACAGAACAGGAGGTGCGAAATGCACTCGAAGTTTCCATACTTCTTTCAGAGCTTATGGGCGACAACTACTTTCTACAGTTTTCCGGACTGAATATGATGTACAATCCCGATCGGGCGGTTCTATTCCGAGTTCCGTTTACTGGGACACCGATCCCCACCTCGCGCTCTATATTAAGAGCAGAATTGGTGAATGGTGATGAAGTTACATCCATTCGTAAAGATTCAGATAACCTGATACATGTTGTGACAGACTACTACATTGCGGGTTTTCTGCCGATGGTTGGTGAGCGTTTACCCAATCTGGCGATTACGCTGCGTGATGCGAACGGCCGCGCAATTTCTTTGCAAGAAGCGATTATTATGGATGGCGATCAGCAGCTAAAAGTGTGGGAAAGCGTACTAAACTATGTGCAATCATTTGAGAAAAATGAAGACGAAATTTCTGTCATACCTAATAGATATGAAGTTCCGGAGGGTAGGCTTACAGTGACATATACTTTGCCGCTCTGGATCTGGCCGGTAGCAGCTATTTTATTGATTGCTCTTGTTATATTCTTGATTGCAAAGAGGCAGTAAAAATTGAAACCTAAAATTTAAGGATCTGTGCAGATGAACAACGATGTGATTAATAACAGGGAAAAGAACAGGTATGAACTGGAAGTTGATGGGTTTACTGCAGTTGCCGAATATATATTAAACAAAAAGGGGGTTCTCTTTTTCACACATACAGAAGTGCCACAGGAGCTTGAAGGTCAGGGTGTGGCTTCTAAGTTGATCAAATCGGCATTTCAAGATGCTGAAGAACGCGGTTTAGAAATTGCGCCGATCTGTCCGTTTGTGAAATCCTATATTCAGCGTCATCCCGAATGGAAACAACTGCTTGCTGAAGAGCACCGATTTTAACAACTCTTTTTTCAACCTTTTGCAGTGAATGGTTTCAACATTTTGTTTATTAAGTACCGAAAGACTAACCATAATACGAACCCACTTCTAATGAATCTACTGATACGTAATTTCACCATTATTCTATTTGCAGGGTTTTTTGCAATATCCTGTGCATCAACCGAGCCGGCAGCTACAACCTCCGGCAGCGACGCTCCGAGGGCTGAGCGAAGCTCCGGTTCAAACGGCTACAGCAGCGTGATTACATCCGAAGCTGAAACCCAGCACGGCGTTGTGGATGTCCACACCGTTGGCGATAAAATCTATTACGAAATTCCCGACTCACTGCTTGGCCGTGATTTCCTGATGGTGAGTCGTGTAGCAGCCGTTCCCAATAATTTTTCCGGCTTTACCAGCAGTGGTTCAAAAACAGCAGAGCAGGTTATAGCCTTCGAAAAGGCAAACGGAAAGATCAACATCCGACAACGGCTCTATAACAGTGTTGCACCGGACTCCCTCCCGATCTCCCGCTCTGTTCGCATGAATAACTACGAACCGATCATTGCATCTTTTGATGTGAAGGCGATCGGGCCGGACAGTACAACAACGGTAGTTGAAGTGAATAGTCTTTTTGAAAGTGATGTACCCGCAATTTCAGGCCTGCAGGGCTGGCTGCGAAGTGCCTACCAGGTTCGCCGGTTAGATGGCAGCAGAAGCTATATTGAACGAGTTCGAGCCTATCCGCAAAATGTAGAGGTTCGTCATGTAATGACTTATGAGGCGATGAACCCGCCGTCATCATCCAATACCAACAGTATCTCCCTTTTGATGAATCAATCGATGGTTCTGCTACCGGCTGAACCGATGCGTCCACGCCATTACGACTATCGGGTGGGTTGGTTTACGGTTACACAGCTCGATTTTGGCTCAGATGAGCAGAAGGCAGCAACTCGGTCACTGATTCGCCGATGGAGGCTCGAGCCGTCCGATCCGGATGCGTATGCCCGTGGAGAACTGGTTGAGCCGATCAAACCCATTGTTTACTACGTAGATCCCGGCACGCCGGAAGAGTATCGCCAGGCCGTGATTGACGGTGTGGAAGACTGGAATGTGGCATTTGAAGAAGCCGGTTTCAAAAATGCCATTCAGGCAAAACTTCCGCCAACTGAAGAGGAAGATCCCTATTTTGAACCGGAAGATATTCGCTACAACATGGTGCGCTGGATCGCAAACACCACACGAAATGCGACCGGCCCGAGCATGTCTGATCCCCGAACCGGTGAAATCATCGGAAGTGATATCATCTGGTACCATAACCACATTCGTTCGTACCGGAACCGCCTGATGTTGGAAACCGGCGCCGCCAATCCGAAAGCTCAAAACCTCCGGGTAGATGATGACTATCTAAAAGAGGCGATTCGCCAGGTAATCGCGCACGAAATTGGCCACGCTCTGGGACTGCCTCACAACATGAAGGCAAACTCATCTTATCCCGTGGAGTCTCTTCGTGATCCGGAGTTTACCTCGCAGTACGGTGTGTCGGCTACCATTATGGATTATGCGCGTCAGAACTATATCGCTCAGCCGGGCGACGGTGTAGAGCGATTTATCCGGAAAATTGGTCCTTATGATCTTTATGCCATCAATTGGGGGTACCGGATAATTCCTGATGCAGAAACACCGGAAGATGAAGTTTCAACACTGAATCAATGGATTCTCGATAAAGCGGATGATCCCATGTACCGTTTTGGACAGTCAACCGGGTACGATCCTTCGGCTCAAACCGAGACGCTTTCTGATGATCCGGTTCAGGCTTCCATTTACGGTATGATGAACCTTCAGCGGGTTACACCAAATCTGGTTGAGTGGACTTCTCGTCCGGGAGAGGGTTACGATGATTTACGTGAAATTTACGGTGAGCTGATTGGTCAGTGGAATCGCTATGTAGGCCACGTGATTACGAATATTGGCGGGGTATACATGGAACGCATTGCTTCCGATCAGGATGGAAATGTATATCGTCCGGTCGACAAAGATTATCAGAAAAAAGCGATGCAGTTTATGGTAGAGAACGCATTCACAACTCCGGAGTGGCTGCTGGATGAGAATATTCTGCGAAATATTGAACATGCAGGCGCTGTTGATCGGATTCAGTCACTTCAGGGGCGGCATCTCAGAAGTGTGATGAACACTTCCCGAATGGCACGTCTGATTGAGGATGAAACGTTTCGCGGTGATGAAGCATACACGATTAGTGAAATGCTGGAAGATGTTCGAAAAGGAGTTTGGAGTGAACTTAACTCCAGCTCATCCGTTGATGTTTATCGCAGAAATCTGCAGCGAACCTATGTGAATCACGTAAAATCTTTGATGGAGAGTGAAGACAGCGATGTGGACGGTAGCGACATTAAACCACTGCTGCGCGAAGAACTTAGAACGCTGAAAACAGAAGTTGATCGTGCTGTGAACAGAACTGTAGATCGCAGAACAGTTTTACATCTTCAGGATGTACAGAATCGAATTGAGAATATTCTCGATCCTAAATAGTTCAAGCCACCCGTCAGACCGCTTCAAGCGGTCAGTCGGGTAGTTTTTATAGATTTCTTATTAGACCTGTCATCTTTCTAAACCTGGCAGGTCTTTTTTTGTTTATAAATCGTGGATCAGGAACAGACCAATAGCCCCCACACCCTTCGTCCCAACAAAAGCAGTCTGGACACTTCCCTCAAGGGAAGATTATTATCTTTTAAACTCTCTGTTTCTTACACCGAGCGCAATGTTCAATCGTTTTTGATACTCCCCGGCTGAAATTTCCACACATCCAAACTGTGCCAGGTGATCGGTATAGAATTGTGTATCCCAAAGTGTAAACCCGTTCTTGTGCAAAATTTGATGGCAGTGCCAAAGAGCTACTTTATCCGCTTCCTTTTCATGTTTGAACATCGATTCACCAAAAAAGGCAGCCCCCAAAGAAACACCATAAAGACCACCGGCGAGTTCTCCGGCTGAATTATACATCTCTACGGAGTGTGCATTGCCGGCAAGGTGCAGCACTTCAAACGAATCGATAATCAACTCAGAAATCCAGGTAGAATTACGATTGGCGCACTCCTCCATCACTTCACGAAACCGGGTGTTGACCTTGCATTTAAACCTTCCCTGTCGAGTGATTCTCTGTACGTTTGAGGAGACCTTAAATTTATCCATAAGGATGATTCCGCGGCGGCGTGCGGAGTACCAGCCTACAGAATCATCATCCCGTGATTCACTCATGGGGAAAATTCCCTGACTGTACGCTTCAAGCAGAGTTTCCGGAGGGATGATTTTCTTGCTATCAGTATTCATACGCAGAACCGGTCAGTCTGCTTCAAGCAGGCAGACCATTGTTTGATTAAGAAGTTAAAAATGGATCTGAATTTTTATCAACTATTCATCTCCTCGACAAGGAGTCCCGCTCATTAAAACTTACCATGACTTTATGAAAACATCTCCCCTTGAGGGGAGTGTCACGCCAATTGCGTGACGAGGGGTGTTAAATCTCAGACTTACCAATCCACCTGTCCGCGTGTAGCGGTCTGAAGGAGCAGGATTAATGTCCGTTCTTGTAAATCTTATAGATGAAATATGGAGGGATGTTGAGAGGTTCGAAATCGGTTTCGAAGTTTCCAAAAACTTCCATGACCGGCTTTTTTAAATGGCCGCTGGTCTGATAAGCGAGGAATTTACCATCATCCTTTAAAATTTTCTTGGTAGCCTTCAGTACCTCAATTTTTCGTTCCCAGTCGAGAAAGGAGAAAGGGATTCCTGAGAGGACGTAATCAACATTTCCCACAACCTCATCACTAAGTATTGATTCAACATCTCCGGCAAGTATATTGTGAATTTCAACCCGGGGGTCATTTATAGACTCTTTCAGGGATGAGACAAAATCCTGATTTGCCTCGATTAAAATCAGTCTGGATCCGGCCGACATATTTTCAACCAGGTAGTGGGTAAAAGCGCCATTTCCGGGTCCGTACTCTACCAGGGTAAAATCCTTTGAGAAATCGATGTTTTTGCAGACTTTTTTAACGCAACGCGGTGAGGTGGGAATAACAGATGCGACATCGCGATCTTTAACAAACGTTTTAAAAAACTCTATTTTCTTACCCATGTGTAAATGACAGTTTAGATTTCTTTTTCCAGTGTTGCGATTTGATCGCGGATACGGGCGGCTTCTTCAAACTCCATGTTTTTAGCAGCCTGCAACATCGACCCGCGTAAATATTCGAGAAACTTCTCCTTACTTTCAAATGTAACTTCTTTCATGGCCGGATTTGCCCTGTATTGAATCCCATCTTCAGCTACTCTAACAGTCTCCAGATAGTCCTGTTGCTCCTGTTCAGTTGAATCAAGAGTAAAATCCTGAGTGGATATCAGTGTTGGGTCTACCAGAGGTTTCAGTTCTTTCTTAATGGTTTGAGGTGTGATTCCATTCTCCTCGTTATACTTTCTCTGAATTTCCCGGCGCCGGTCTGTCTCATCAATGACCTTCTGCATGCTCTTTGTAATCTTGTTAGCATAGAGAATAGCTTTTCCTCCAACATTACGAGCCGCGCGACCTACAATCTGGAAGAGCGATGTTTCCGATCGCAAAAATCCCTCTTTGTCAGCATCCAGGATGGCAACCAGACTCAGCTCAGGAATGTCAATCCCCTCACGCAGCAGATTAATCCCAACCAGTACCTTGAAATCTCCACGCCGGAATTTGTAAAGAACCTCCACACGCTGCATAGCATCCAGTTCACTGTGCATATAGGCGGCCGGAATTCCGAGATTTTTCAGATATTCGCTCAACTCTTCACTGAGTCGTTTAGTCAATGTAATACATAACACTCTCTCATTTTTCTCAGCCCGTTTTCGAATCTCCTCGAGGAGATCATCTACCTGGGTATCGAGTGGTCGAACCTCAATTTCCGGCTCCATAAGTCCGGTTGGCCGTATAATCTGCTCTACATATACTCCGCCTGATTTCTCCAGTTCATAATCGCTGGGCGTTGCACTTACAAATATGGCCTGATTAACCATGGTTTCCCACTCCTCAAATGTAAGCGGGCGGTTGTCGAGAGCTGATGGCAAACGGAAACCGTGCTCAACCAGCTGAATCTTACGTGATCGGTCACCACCATACATGGCGCCGATCTGGGGGACAGTCTGGTGGCTCTCGTCCACAACCAGAAGATAATCGTCCGGAAAGTAATCCATCAATGTGTAAGGACGTTCTCCCGGTTTTCTGGCGCTGAGGTATCGTGAGTAGTTTTCAATTCCAGAGCAGTATCCGATCTCCTGCATCATCTCAATATCAAAAAGAGTGCGCTGTTCCAGCCGCTTGGCTTCCAGGAATTTGTGCTCGTCCTGCAGTACGTCGACGCGCCAGTGCATCTCATCCCGAATTTGTTTAATCGATTCCTCGAGCCGGTTTTGCGTGGTTACGTAGTGTGAGGCGGGATAAATGCGAAACTCATCCACATCATCAATAATGTCACCTGTTTCTACATCAAAAACCTGCATCTTTTCAATTTCATCGCCCCACATGGTTATCCGTAAGCCCTCTTCAGAATAAGCGGGATAAATATCAACTACATCGCCTCTAACCCTGAATGTGCCTCTTGTAAATTCATGGTCGCTTCGCCGATAGTGGAGGTCTACCAGGTCGTATAGAAGCGTATTACGGGGGATATCCTGTCCCACTTCCAGGTTGATAATCAGCTTTTCATATTCCGAGGGTGAACCGATACCGTAAATACAGCTTACAGATGAAACGATAATTACATCCCTTCGCCCTGAAAGGAGTGAACTCGTTGCTCTCAATCTGAGTTTTTGAATCTCTTCGTTAATAGAGAGATCTTTCTCGATATACTTATCCTGGGATGAGATATAGGCTTCCGGCTGGTAGTAGTCGTAATAGGAGATGAAAAACTCGACCCTGTTTTCGGGAAAAAAGTCACTTAGTTCTCGATAGAGCTGAGCCGCAAGCGTTTTGTTGTGACTCATAACCAGTGTGGGTTTCTGCACGTTTTCAATCACACCGGCAACGGTGCGGGTTTTACCTGAACCGGTAATTCCTAAAAGTGTCTGAAATTTGTCGTTGTTATGAACGCCCTCGGTAAGTTCTTCAATGGCATTTGGCTGATCGCCGGCCGGCTCCCAGGGGGAATGAAGCTTAAATTTTGACATAAAACAAAGATAACAATGTGATTCACCGTTTAAAACAAATAGATGGTAAAATCATTCTTTATTGCGCAATTTTACAGGAATTAAGGTACTTTTAGCCCTTCTTGTGTTCGATCAGAAATTTTAATAGCTCAGTACAATGTCAGACCAGAACCATTTAAGCAAACAACGCAACCAGATTGATGATATTGACAACCAGATATTAGATCTGCTGCAGCAGCGTAATCGTGTTGTTCAGGATGTCATTCAAACCAAAGTTGAGAAGCAGTTGCCGGTTTTTGTAGCCGGACGCGAGAACGAAAAAACAAATGCATTTCGTGAAAAAGCGAGGGAGAGAGGGATTGATCCGGACTGGGCTGAGGACTTTTTAAGAATGGTGATGGCTTCCTCCCGGGCAGCACAGTCGGCTAATACATTCCCTCGATCGACCCAAGAGCCAAAGCATATTCTCTACGTTGGCGGCGAAGGCGGTATGGGCGCCCTTTATAGAAAGTTTACAGAAAACAGCGGGCATATTGCATACTCCATCGATAAAGGAAATTGGTATCAGCTTGATGAGATTGCCCCCAAACTGGACATGGTGGTTGTGACTGTACCGATTCGGGTGACTGAAGATGTGATCCGAAGGCTGGCTCCAAAACTGAAACCGGATACTATTCTAGCCGACTTTACATCCAATAAATCAGAACCGCTGAAGGTGATGCTGGATGCGCATTCAGGTCCGGTTGTCGGTCTCCACCCGATGCACGGGCCGTCCGTTCCAAATTTATCAAAACAGCTTATGGTATTTTGCTCCGGTCGCGATTCTGATCAGGCAGACTGGTTCAAAGAGCAGTGTCGATTATGGGGAATGCGGGTGATCGATGCTGAGCCTGGAAAACACGATTATGTGATGAACCTTGTACAGGGTCTGAGACATTTTGTGGCACTTCTGCACGGATCATTTATGAAGGAGTACGACCTGAACCCGGAAGAGATGCTGGAGTACTCCAGTCCAATTTACAGAGCTGAACTAATGATGACCGGACGTATTTTTGCGCAGGATGCTGAACTCTATGCAGACATTGTGTTTGCCAATAAAGAGCGTCGGGAACTGCTTCTCACTTTTTTCAACCACCAGAAAAAATTGATGGAGATGGTTGAGAAAGATGACAAAGCCGGATTTATCAAAGAGTTTGAAACGGTTACGGATTATTTTGGCAGTTTTGCGTCACAGGCATTGAAAGAGAGTGGGTACCTGATCAATCGTTTGGCGGACCGGTTTTCTTGAGTTTCACCGGGGATAAATCCCCAGCTCGTATTTTAAACCCATGAATGGGTTTTTCAAGAGCAAGATTTTGATCATAAAAAAAGCACCACAACTGTGGTGCTTAAAATACGAGTCGGTCATTCATGGCCGGGCTGTAAGGCAGGATTATTCAGTAATATTATGCCTTCTGAGTAAACCTCGATGTTCTTCTTCAAAACTGTAATGTTGGTGGTGAATTTTCTGACGCTTGATGTAATGTTTTACATTTTCAAGGTTTGATAAACTCACGCTAAACGCGCTGTATCCACCCTGCCATTTAAACCCTGAATCATCAAAAAATTGTTCATTAATCCATCTGGATGAACTACCTTTTATTCTATGCATTGCCTTACTTAATGAAATAGTTGGAGGTAGCATTAGCAGGATGTGAAGGTGGTCTGGCATACCGCCTATTTTAAGGATTGAAATTCCCATATTCCGACCAATTCCGACAATATACTTGTATATAGCTATCTCAAATTTGGATTCAATTAATGGTAACCTGCCCTTCGTACTAAATACAATGTGTAGGTGATTAATTACAAAACTGTTCATAGTCTTTGTCTTACTTTTTTATAGGTATGACAAGGTTTTAAAGAAAACCTTACAAGACTGTGGAGAATTTTAATGAATTCAGAACGTCATTGTGCGAGTGGGATAAATCCCCGGTTCGTATCTTAAACCTATGAATGGGTTTTGTGTTAATAAGACCTGTAAGCGTTCAAAAAACCGGCCCGCGTCTGCTTTCTCGCAGAGTTGCGCAGATTACTTCGCGGATTTTCGCAGTAAAAACTATGTGCTCCTTAACGTTTCCGTTCATCCGTGACAGATTAGATTAGAAATGGTTACAAAGATAAAATTTCACGAAGGGCGCGTAGATAAAAAAGAAAAGATCCACGCCTGTGGGGCTAAATACGCGAGCCGGTCATTCATGGCCGGGCTCACAGGGAAGCTTCGAAGAAGTAATTAGATCATAGCCCTGGGGAGAATATGGCTCAATATTTCCAGGCGTAATAGAGTGCTCAGATGGGGCAAAGTTGAGTGTTGAGTAGGTTTTACTTTGATCGAGGATTAAATACACCTTTATACCGGGGATAAATCCCCGGCCTGTCTTACAAGGCTTAAGCGCAGGCAGGCTCGTATCTTAAACCCATGAATGGGTTTTTCAAGAGCAAGATTTTGATCATAAAAAAAGCACCACAACTGTGGTGCTTAAAATACGAGTCGGTCATTCATGGCCGGGCTAAACTACCTTCCGCCCGCTGCCTGAAGATCGGCGATGCAGTTTTCATCCAGCTCAGGAATATTTCCTCCAAAAATATTTCCAAAAAGATCTGCATTGCGGAATGCTTAGTACATCAGGCATTCGTCATTAACACAATGCCGCCCGTTTTCGGTGTCCTGATGATTTTCCTGCATATCAATACCGTTGTTTACAAGACCTAAGATGTGGCCGAATTCATGTCTCAAAACAATGGTCTCAACATCCTCTTTTGATGGGCTCCCGATTCCGGAACTGACTTCATCAAATTTAGGGCCAAACAGCGCCATAGATGTATTAAAGTGGGCAATTCCAAGAACATCAGCATTTTCAAACTCTCCGTCCAGAATGATGAAGTAGGCTGCAATTCGGTTCTCAGATGAGAATTGACTTCGGTGATCGCGCTCCAGATCCCGGACCTCATCAGCTGTATAGCTGCTCTGGCCTGAAGCCGGGATCTCCTCCGGTGTCATGATGGTAATGGAGGTTTTATTTAGACGTTCATTCAGAAAAACCTCCAAATTGCTTAAACCTTCCTGTGTGGGCTCATACCCCTGCATGTACTGAACCTGAACAATCAGCTGATCGAAATCGTCATCGGTAAGAAATTCAGTAGCGGATTGTCCGGGATTGATCTCATGATTGAACGAAAATTCGTTTTCGTCTGTATCGGTTACAGTACCGGAGTCACACGCAGCAAGAAATAGAAATAGAATGATTAATAAAGATAGAGCGTATCGAACATTCATAATGACTGACTAGTTTTGGTTTCGAATTCTTTTATTTTAATGGTCGAGATGTGTAAATGTTTCTTGTGGAATCAGTTAGCAAGTAAAATCGGTAGAATATTCAATAATATCAGGTATGAAAAAATTGGAAATTGTGGAAGCGGATTTGAATAATCCGAAGCATGCGGAAGCTTTATTATTCAGCACAGATCAGTATGCGAGAGATTCAATGGGCTTGAAACGTCCGTTGAAAGAAGAGGTTAAAAAAGAGCTGATTGATCGTTTAAAGGAGTTTCCGGCCTACATCGGTTTTTTGGCGTTTATGGATGATCAGCCGGCCGGAGTTGCCAACTGCGTGTACAGTTTCTCTACGTTTAAGGCTCAAAAAGTGATAAATATCCACGATCTGGCGGTTAATCCGCAGTTTCGCGGGAATGGAATCGGGGAGGCCCTGCTGGCAGAAGTGGAGCGAAAGGCTAAAAAAGAAAACTGCTGTAAAGTTACCCTGGAAGTTCGAGAAGATAACCGGGCACGAAATCTCTATGAAAGAGCCGGTTTTTCATACGGTGAGCCCAGAATGTTCTTTATGGAGAAGGAAGTATAAAAAATCCTCATTTTTATCAGAATAGATTTTAAAGTTGCCACGGAAGTACGGTAGGTATAGAGTTATTCTCAGTCCTTTAACGCACCTCTTAATTCCCTCATTACTCTCTCCTCTGGACAGGCGAGAGGGAATGAATCCTGATCTCGCATGTTAAACCCATGAATGGGTTTTAATGATTGGGATATTGTATAAAAAAAGCCCCAAACCTGGGGCTTAATATCCGAGACGGTCATTTATGACCGGTAATTTTATTATTCACTCACATGCATAAACCGAACGGCCTGACCGCCGCCTGGCGCAAGGCTGACAGTAAATTCAGTTTCTGAAGTCACTTCCATCTCCTCGACAACAAAGCCATATGGGTTAGTTTCCCAATCCGCA
>LKNA01000104.1 GCA_001564065.1 Chitinophagaceae bacterium T5-Br10_B2g13 | reverse complement strand
TCGATTTCGTTGATATCGCCATACTTGCCAAGCTGATCACCGATTTCGTTGGAGTTACCCACAACCAAAATCTGAACATCCTCAGGTCTCAGGTAATTTTGAGCAACTTCCATGATATCATCTGCGCTAACTTCACGAATCTCCTCAACCAAACGATCGAATGTATCCTCAGGCAGACCGGCATAATCGTATCCCAGTCGTTCATTCAGAATTCTCGCTCGGCTATCGTATCTGAAAACCAGTGAGTTCAGGAATTGATCTTTAGTCTGCTGCAGCTCTTCGTCTGTAACGAGCTCGTTCTGCAGGCGTTCAATCTGTCCAATAATGGCATCAATAGCTTCGCTGGTGGTTTCACTGGCGGTCATCACACCCGCAGTGAACGTACCGGGATAGAAATTTCCGCTGCCATAAGAGCCGAAAACTGAGTAAGCCAGTCCCATATCGGATCGAACTACCTGAAACAGACGACTCGAAAAGCCACCACTAAGCACCTGGTTCATCACCTGAAGTTTGGCGTAGTCGGGATTGTCTCTCATTCCACCAATGTGGCCCAGTAAAACATAGCTTTGATTTACATCCTGCTTATCAATAAAATTGATTGTACTCTCGAAATCATAATTTACTTCAGGAATATTGAGCGCTATCTCTTCACCTGCGGGAATACCGGAAAACGCATCGCGTAGTTTAGACTTCATCTCTTCCTTATCAAAATCCCCGAGCACGCCAATCATCATGTTATTGCCCACAAAGGATCTTTGATGGAGATTAACCAAATCTTCCCGACTAATATTGTCCACGGTCTCATATTCGGTATGCCGTGCAATTACGGAATCCTCACCATAGATCAATTTTCTAAACTCGCGATTGGCAATACTTCCCTGGTCATCATTCCGTCGGGATATAGAAGATTTGGTCTGAGTTTTTGCCAGTTCGATTTTATCCTCCGGAAAAAGCGGGTTTCTAAGCAGATCGATAAATACCGGAAGCAGCTCATCAAAATCCTCCTCAAGCACGTTCATTGAAGCTGACCCTGAGGTGAGTCCAATTCCGGTTTCCATCCGTGCCGCTCTGTTTTCGAGAAGCTCATTCAGTTCGTCATCGGGATACATTTCCGAACCGCCGGTTCTCATAACCGTACCGGTCATTGATGCTCTGCCGATCTTATCAGCCGGGTCGAGAAACGAACCGGTTCGAACTCTGACATTGAGATTGATTAAGGGTAGCTCCCGATCTTCCACAAGATAAAACCGAATACCGTTATCAAGTTCAAAGATCTCGACATCCGGCATTTCAAAGTTATTGATTTCGGGAAACTGGATTTCGTCCCAACGGCTTTGGGCATCTACTGCCTGTAAGCCTGCAAATAGTAAAATGAACGTTGTAATAATTATCTTTTTCATGGTTATGCCCTTTAGTTTTCTTCAGTATTCATTGCCACTTCATCTTCGTCGGCAGACTCATTTTTTATCATACCCACAGTCCGATTATTTTTCACAAAATAGGTCTGTGCTACCCTCTGAAGGTCATCTAAAGTCACTGCTTCAAGTGCATTCAGGGCTCTGAAAGACTCTTTCCAGCTTCCCCGCTGGGCGTGGCTTTCCGCAAAACCGAGTGCCAGTCCCATATTACTATTCAGGCTTCTTACCTGGCTTGCCCGCGCATTTGTAATGGCCCTGTCCAGCTCTTCCTGGGTTATATCGCCATCTTTCACTTTTTGAAATTCCTCTTCAATAGCTGCTTCAATTTCATCTAATGAGACACCTTGATTTGGAACGGCAAGAGTCATGAACAGTCCGGGATATTTTGTGCCCGGGAAACCGTTGAATGCTTGTACAGCCAAAGCCATCTGTTCGTCTTCAACCAATCGTCTGTATAACCTTGACGTTCTGCCTTGAGATGTAATAGCTCCAACAAGTTGTAGTGCCGCAAAATCGGGGTGTGTTTGCGATACCGTGTGATAACCTGAAAGGAAAAAAGGCTGCGACTCTTCAATCATAACAAATCGGCGTTCACCGCGCTGCTCAGGCTCTTTTGTAATTACTTCGGGTGCGGCTCGTCCCGGCGACATTCGGCCAAAATACGTTTCAGCAAGTTCTCTCATTCTCACCGGATCAACATCACCTGCTATTGCAATTGTAATGTTACTTGGTGCGTAGTACTGCTGGTAAAATCTTCGGGCATCCTCAATAGACGTTCCCTGAATATCCGAAGCCCATCCAACAACGGGATTTTTGTAAGGGTGTGCAGAATAGGCAACACTTAAAAACTCTTCAATAAGCCGTCCTACAGGGTTAGAATCCGTACGCATTCTTCTCTCTTCCATTACAACATCTTTTTCTGCATAGAACTCACGAAATACCGGATTTAAAAATCGATCGGATTCTAATGAGAACCACAATTCAGCCCTGTTTTGAGGCAAGCTGTAGAAATATCCCGTTGCATCTGCACTTGTAAACGCATTTAAACCGGTACCGCCGTTTTGTTCTATGATCTGAGTAAATTCATTGCTCACAACGTATTGATCAGCTTCTTCAACCAATTCTTCAAAACGGTTCTTTAAGCGCTCGAGTCGTGCCTCATCAGGATTCGGCTTACTTCTCTCCCGTACCCACTGTCTGTAAACATAATCCGCTCTGGTTATTGCTACACTCTCTTTTTCCCAATCGGTGGTTCCTATCTCTTTCGTCCCCTTAAAAGCCATGTGCTCAAAAATGTGAGCAACTCCGGTATTTCCTACCGGTTCGTTCACGCTTCCTACGTTTACAAACGTCACAAAAGAGGCAACCGGGGCCACCGGCCGTTCTACGATAATAATATGTAATCCGTTATCGAGTGTAAACTCTGTCACCTTCTCTTCAAATGTCTCGAGCCCTTGTGCGTACATTATCGCAGGTAAGGCCAGGACACTCAACAATCCTATTAGCAGCTTATTTTTTATGGTCATAACAAATTGAATAGTTTATGGTTAATGAACGGGTTCCTCTACGAAATGCTTTTAAAAAAGATTCACCCCTCCCGAAATTTTCTCTTTTGAATAATGTTATCATCTTCATACAAAATCAACACTTAGTGTTAAATTTTGTGAAATTAACTCAATAAAAAAGGCCAGGCGTTATTATACGACTGGCCTCCATGTACTTATGATCTTATAAAAAACGTCAGGTAGTAAGCCCTCCGTCTATTACATACTGAGCGCCTGTAATAAATTTACTTTCATCGGATGCCAAAAACAGGGCGAGATCTGCGATCTCATCATTTTTGGCGTAGCGACCAAGAGGAATCATTTGTTCGAACCCTTTCTTCGCTTCTTCACCTCCGCCGGGAGCAAACCCTTCTTCCAAAGAGCGCATCATACGGTTATCAACAGGGCTTGGATGAATGGTGTTTACCCTGATCTTATCAGCAGCACCTTCCAGTGCGCCAACTTTCATGGCGCCTATGGTCGCATGTTTACTGGTCACGTACGCGCTCACATTTGGTGTACCCTGCAGTCCGGCAACAGAAGAGGTTATCATTACGCTGCCGCCTCCGTTTTTCTTCATATGTGGAAACGCATGCTTCATGCCAAGCCATACCCCCTTCACATTCACATTCATTACCTGATCAAAGGTCTCTTCCGGGTAGTCCTCGATTGGTTTTACTACCCCCTCAACCCCTGCATTCAAAAAAAGCACATCAATCTTTTTAAAAAGTTCAATGGCTTTATCCGTGTACTTTTTCACATCACTGCTTTTTGTAACGTCTGCAGATATATAGTGAACTTTATCACTCTTTATCTCTGCAGTTGCTTTTTTTAAAGCGTCCTCACTCAGATCAACCAGTAATACACCGGATGCTCCTTCCTTAAGCATCTTTTTGGCAGTTGCCAATCCGATTCCCCCGGCTCCGCCGGTAATGACTGCACTCTTGTTCTTTAGTCTCATTTTATCCTCCCTGGATAAACCTATTTTATGTTGGTATTAAGCCTCCTCAAAATCTTTTTCATCCGGTCTTACCGTAATTACAGGTTTGGATACGTACTGAGCTACTTTTTCTGCTGTGGATCCAAGAATCAGATGTGCAAATCCACTGTGGCCATGGGTAGCCATTACTACGAGATCTGCCGACTCGGATGCATAATTCTCAATTTCGTAATGTGCAGATACGCCTTTCTCTATTTTCGTATACAGCGGAATCGTCCGGCTTTGATCCCCGTCTGTGATTATTACCTCGTCTTCAAACGTAACACCGGTTCGCTGCACATGAATATTTTCGATTTTTCTCTTGGTAAGATGCTCATTCAGTCGTTCGATAATTGCCTCATAAATAGAGATCGTCTCACCTTTTGCAGGTGTTCTTGGAATATCTTCAGAAATACTGCCATAGAGTTCGATCACATGGAAAAGCGTTAAGTGTGCCCCGAACGAATCTGCAAGAGCTGCGGCCATCGGAAATGATGCAAGTGAAAGCTCCGATGTATCTGTGGTAATCATGATGTTCTTAACATCGTCTGTGTTAAAACGGCTGCTCACAGAAAATACCGGTGTTTTAGATCTTCGAATGACTCTCTCGGTTACACTGCCACGCAACATTTTCGTTTCGTGCGCGCCTTTTGCACCAATTAAAATCAGATCGTAGTTATTCTTTTTGGCGTACTCAATAATTGATTCAGACGGCCTTCTGTCAATCTTAACGACAAAATCACCACGGTTTTTATCCGCTATATAGCTGTCCATGGCTTTTTTAAGCTTTTGTTCAGCCTCTTCTACAACACGGGGATAAATATCCTTATTCATATCTAAAGGAACCCCTAACCGCTTAATGCTTTCATTCACATACTTGAGTGTAGGTACTATGTGTATAAAATCGATCTTTCCGCCAAATTTGTCTGCAATTTTTTGAGCAACTGCATAAGCCCCTTCAGCTCCCTTGGAAAAGTCTGTTGGTACCAGAATTTTTTTGAATGTAATCATGATCGAAGTCTGTTTTTGATATTTAAAATTAAAAACTCTTTGATTCGGTGAATACTTCTGACACCCTAACCATTATTCCTTTACTTAAATTTTGAAGTTTCTACCTTCTTAAGCAAGAAATATTTTGGTTATCTGAAAATAATTCAACGATTTGGGGACTTCCTTCTTAGAAATGCAATCCCAATAATAAGCAGTACTCCCAGTATCATCCCAATCACTCCCTGAGTTGTTTCAATTTCCTTGTCTGAATCTACTGAATCCGCCCATGGCTGAATCGGCTGGCTGGCTACAAGTTTTCTCGATACTGACTCAATAACTACCAGTTCTTCTCCGCTTTCGGTTGTTATTCTCTCTCCGATTCTCAGAAATTTCGGTTGATTTGGCAATCGATCCCTGTTCTCTATTTGATGCACTAAATCACTATCGGCCGGTACTACCTCAGTGCTTCTTACAATCTCTTCAAACTCCCGATCTTGATACGGCCATATAACGTATAGCGACCCAACCAAAAAACCAATCAAAACCAACAGGGTTACGGCATAGTATCGATTTAAAAGCCACGACAGAACTCTCGAAAATAGAATCAAGCCGGTTGCAGCTCCTATAGCAAAGGGGAGTATGTTGATCAGTGCCTGAACTGTCTCTGCAGAGCCAATTGCACCGAGCTGAGTTAATACGTAATCATATTTCCGAAATATGAGTAATATGTAAGAACCGGAAATGCCGGGAAGTATCATTGCGCTAATTGCAACGGCTCCACTTAAAAAGACAAACCAAAAGGATTCCGGGGTATCGGCCGGTACTAATGTTACTACCCAAAAACCAACGATTGCCCCTAAAAGAAGAGGGAAAACAGCTTTTAAATTCCGGTGAGAGTTATCCAGTTCAGCAAGTAGTAAAAATACAGAGCCCAGTATCAAACCAAAGAAAAGGCCGTAAATCAGTTCAGGGTGAGTAAACATATATACCTGAAGCGGTACTATACGCGTGAAAAAGATTACGGCCAGAACAATCCCTGTGAAAAGCAGCAGCAAGAACTTCCAGTGGAAGTACTCAAAAACTTTGTTGAAACGCAGAGTAAACAGGCTTTTTGCAGCTTTTGTATCTACACTCTTTATCGCAAAAATAAGCCGATGATAAATTCCGGTAATAAGAGCCATGGTACCGCCGCTAACACCCGGCACAATATCTGCAGAACCCATCAAAAAACCTTTCAATATTAAGTACGGAGACTCTTTCCAGTCCGTCTTATCGCGATTTTCTTCTTTTCTATTACTCAACTATTTGATTTTTGAATTTAAACTTTCCGTATCTGAATTTTCTTTTAACACATCAGTTTCATAATACTTCATTGCACCTACCAAAGAGAGTGTAGCCCCTGCAGTAGATATAGCAACAATTGTCATGATCGCGTGCGAAACTGCGTATGGCCCTGAAAATACGAAATCTATCAGCCAACCTGCTAACGGAGGTCCGATACCAAAACCTGCTACACTAATTACAAAGAGATACAGCCCACCTGCAAGAGCACGTTTTCGGGATGGGACAAAATACTGAATAATGGCAGCAGCCACACCATTATAAGATGAAGCAAATAAAACTCCGATTCCCATAAAAAGAAACGCCATTTCCGGAGTAGAAGAATAGAGCCCTAAGGCATAAAAGGGCAGGCCTCCCAAAGCTGCAAAAACCCCCATCAGATATCGTCTATTAGGCTTCTTTTCAGCCAATTTATCCGCCATTTTTCCTGAAAGGATTACCATAACTCCAACGCCAAACATGAACCATCCGTACTGTGGAATCAGGTCCGGCCTCTGGTGCAGATCATTAAATACATTTCCAATAAATGCCAGAATGGTATATCCCATGCACGCCAAAAATGAAAAACCAACCAGATGAAAAACAACCGACTTTTTGGTCAAAATTTCTTTCAAGTCAGACAGTATGTTCTCCTTGTCACTTTCATCCGGTTTCTTTTTGTTCGGCTCCCGAACTATAAACCAGGTAAGAGGAGCCAGTATCAGACCGGGTACCCCCACTACAATCATTGCCACTCTCCAGTCATATTGTAAAGAGACCGTCCCTCCAACCAAAAATGATAACCCAACCCCTATAAAAATCCCACTCGCATAGATAGAAAAAACCGTTGCTCTCTGCTTCGCCGAAAATGTATCAGCCAGATAAGAGTAAACGGCCGGGCTCAGCATTGCCTGACTTAATCCCACAAAAACCCTTGCAGTAACCAGAAAGGCAAATGAAGCTGCAAACCCACTCAAAACCGTCATTAAACTCCAGACAAAAAGCCCCACACATATCATTAACTTTCTGGACGTTTTATCCGCAAGTCTTCCCATGGGTATACCTGCCAGGGCGTATACAAAAGAAAAAGCCGGACCGTAAAGTAACCCAATCTGAAAGTTACTTAATACCAGGGTGTCCCGTATTTGAGTGCCTAAAACAGCTACAATTTGACGATCTACAAAGCTTAAAATATAGATTAGCGTAAATAAGAGAACGATACCGTAAGAAGCGTACTTCTTCATTTCAGGAGTCAGGTTATAAGTGAAGGGCAAGTTTACGAATTCAATCTCCGAATATGAAGTATTCATCTACTCGATTTCCATCAAACGATATGGATAAAAATTTTATTTAAATAGCGACATTCATAAGTTGCTGCCAATCATTTTTACAATAACACACACAGAGGAAAACAGTGGCAAAGCTTCCCAAAAAGTCTAAAAAACAGAAAGAGCATGCAGAAAAAATTCTGGAAGAGCTTTATGAGTACTACCCAAATCCTGTATGTGAATTAAATCACAGAAATCCTTTTGAACTTTTAATTGCCACAATACTTAGTGCCCAGTGTACGGATGTACGAGTAAACAAAGTAACGCCGGCACTTTATGAGGCTTATCCCACACCGGAAACCATGGCAGAAGCACCGTTGGAAGAGCTGGAAGAACTGGTTCGAACAACAGGCTTCTATCGCAATAAAGCAAAGTCACTGAAAGAGGCTTCAAAAACTATTGTTGAAGAGTTTGATGGTGAAGTTCCCGACACTATGAAAGATTTACTGAAACTTCGAGGTGCTGCTCGAAAAACAGCAAATGTTGTGCTTGGAAATGCATTTAATAAAAATGTAGGTGTAGTTGTCGACACTCATGTTAAGCGGCTTTCAAACCGGTTCGGGCTTACAAAAGAGAAGAAAAACACCAACAAGATTGAAAAGGATTTAATGGCACTTTTCCCTCAGGAGCATTGGACAAACCTTTCTCACCTAATGATTCATCATGGGCGGAATGCCTGTAAAGCTCGCATTTCCGAGCCTCCGGATCACCCCATTTGTATCAAATACGGTAAAAAGTGTGAATGCTGGAAAATGAGAGGACAGAAAGAAAATGAATGACACACTACTCTTTGATTCACTTACATCACCAATCCCTGGAATACGCCCGGATCTAAACATCATTCCCATCAAGGATGAAGGACGTGATCTGCTCTATTTCCACGATGTAATGGGCTATGCATCGCCAAATTTTGCTCTCGATCATCAAGTTGAGACAGTTCTTTCATTAATCAATGATCGAACATCAATTAAGGAGATCGCAAAGCTTTCCAATGGAAATATTTCTGCGGATGAGCTACTTGAATTTATCCAGTTACTGGATCAAAACCGGATATTAAATACCAAGCACTTCAAACTATTTTCAAACAAAATTGAGAAGCAGTTTGAAAGTAGCAGAGTTCGTAAACCGGCTTTATCCGGCCGCAGTTATCCAAATAACGCTGAGCAGTTGAAGGAGTACTTAGCATCACTTTTTGAAGGATATGATCAATCTCCCGTAACTCATGCTAAAGCACTTTACGCTCCCCATATTGACCTTAGTGTGGGTGAAAACCAATACGTTGAAGCGTTCTCTAAATTGAGAAACTTAAAGCCTAAGAGAGTAGTCATTTTAGCCACAAGCCACTATTCGGGATATTTTCCGGGTATCTATGATGAATTCCCATTTATAGCCTCTGATAAAGATTTCCTATTGCCAAACCGTACATTTGAAACCGATTCAGATTTTATAAATCAACTCAGAGAAAATGATTCTGATACCGGACTCACTATGGCCGACAGGGCTCACAGAATTGAGCATAGTATCGAAACCCACCTACTTTTCGCTTCTCACATTTGGGAACATGATTTCCAAATTGTTCCCATTCTTGTAGGGTCATTCGATGAAATACTCTATCACAATTCGGGCGATTTGGCTGCTAAAATTGATCGGTTTACAAATAAATTAAAAGTGCTGGACAGTGAAGATACATTTTACCTGATTAGCGGAGATCTGTCTCATGTCGGCAAAAAGTTTGGTGATCAGACCAATGCGTCGTTAATGAAAGGAGAGATTCAATCAATAGATAATCATTTCATGAATGCGTCTGTGAACATGGATTCAAATCAGCTTCTTGAAAACCTGGCAACCCATTATGATTCAAGCAGAATCTGTGGTTTTCCTCCACTCTATACATTTATTAACTCTATTGATAATTTAAGCGGTGAGCAGATTAACTATCACTGGTGGGACGAAGTTTCAACAGAGAGCGCAGTTTCATTCGGTTCAATTCTTTATCGTAAAGCATAATCAGAGCTTCCCGAAGATACTTCTGATTTTGAGGCTCCAGACCCTCCAAATGGCTTCTCTCACTATCGATTTAGACATTTTTGAAACACCTTCTTCTCTCTCCTTAAAAATGATGGATACTTCACTCAACGCAAAACCGGCTTTCCATGCTCTGAAATGTATCTCAATCTGAAAGGCATAACCATTTGATCGAATTTTCTTCAGATCAATAGTTTCCAGTACTTTACGATGCAGACATTTAAAACCTGCAGTCGTATCCTTAACAGGAATTCCGGTGATGTATCTTGCATAAAGATTGGCACAGTAAGAAAGTATTAAACGGCTCAAGGGCCAGTTTACAATACTGATACCTTTTATATACCTGGAACCGATGGCTACATCAGCCTCACCTTTTTCAACTACTTCAATCAGGCGCGGCAGATCTTTTGGATCATGAGATAAATCAGCATCCATCTCACAAATGAACTGATAACCTTGTTCCAAAGCTACTTCAAATCCTTTAACATACGCCGTTCCTAGTCCTAGTTTCCCCTCTCTTTCAATTAGATTTATTCTTTCAGGATATTGCTTTTGTTTCTCTTTTATAAGTTCTGCAGTACCGTCAGGTGATCCATCATCTACAAATAGAATGTCTACTTCTCGAGGCAATTCCATCACAATGTCTACTAACTTAGTAACATTATGTGCTTCATTGTATGTTGGGATAATTACAACTGCATTCGCTTTCATTCTGATTCACTTATTAAATTCATTTTTTTCAATACAAATACTCGTTTACTGTGAATCGACGCATACGATTCTTATTTTCATAGCTAATTGTAAAGGCAGAAAATACTGCCTTATGGATAGAAATAATAAAATAATTCATTGTTTACTCTACAGAAAACTTCATCACAAACCAAAGCTCGTGTCGGTAAATTAACGACAGATCACGGAGATATTGAAACACCGATCTTTATGCCTGTTGGCACCTTAGGAAGTGTGAAAGCTGTAAATCAGGATGATTTAAAGGAAAAAATAAAAGCTCAGATAATACTTGGCAACACTTATCACCTCTACCTCAGGCCCGGAAACGATATAATAAAAGCTGCAGGAGGTTTACATCAGTTTATAGGCTGGGATAAGCCTATTTTAACAGATTCAGGCGGTTATCAAATTTTTTCGCTTTCGGAGAGCAGAGATCTGAAAGAAAAAGGTGCCATTTTTAAAAGTCATCTTGATGGATCTAAACATCTTTTCACTCCAGAAAATGTAGTAGAAACTCAAAGAATTCTGGGCTCCGATATAATGATGATCCTTGATGAATGCCCTCCTTACCCAGCTGAACGAGAATATGTCGAAAACTCTATGAAATTAACTCATAGGTGGGCCAAACGGGGGCGTGAACACTTTTTAAAAACTGAAGCTATCTGTGGACATGAACAGATGCAATTTGGTATAGTACAAGGTGGAGTGCATAAAGATTTGCGAAAGATATCCTCGCAATATATGGCTTCACTCGATTTTGAGGGTCTCGCTATTGGTGGCTTAAGTGTTGGTGAACCTACCCATTTGATGTATGAAATAACTGATTTTAATACAGATCATTTACCTGAGAAAAAACCACGTTATTTGATGGGTGTAGGTACGCCGGCGAATTTATTGCAAAATGTTGCTTTTGGTGTCGATATGTTTGACTGTGTGATGCCAACGCGAAATGCCAGAAATGGCATGATATTTACCAGGCATGGAAAGGTTAATATTAGGAATGCGAAATGGAAACATCATCATCAACCATTTGATAGTGATTTTCCATCAGATTTATGTCAAAGGTATAATATGAGCTATATACATCATCTTATAAAATCAAATGAGATACTGGGTATTGAGCTTACATCAAAACACAACCTGACATTTTATCTGTGGCTGATGGAAGAAATTAGAGAGAGAATTAAAAATGACACCTTTAGTAATTGGTACCAAGAGATGATGAAAACTGTAGACCAGAAGATTTAATCTTATCTTCAACCACTTCTTAACAATCGATTATAAAAACAAAAAAAGCCCCTGAACGCTGAGCGTTAGGGGCTTTAAGAATAAAGATGAGGCGACGACCTACTCTACCGCGTGTGCAGTACCATCGGCGCTGCGGAGCTTAACTTCCGTGTTC